>JAGCPM010000006.1 GCA_017965685.1 Kiritimatiellia bacterium
GCGGAGACGCTCGCCGCGTTCAAAAACGATACCGCCGAGCCGGTTTTATCCCAGACGCTCGTCGATGACGACTTCTCGGAAAGCGACACCGCCACCGCCATCTTCCCGAAAGACGGCAACACCTTCTTCACTGGCGGGATAGAGTAGCCTATGGGAGAATCAAAGCAGTCTGGGCATCGCGTTGCTCCAGCGGGTGGGGAGGTTGACTTTGGGGGGTCGAATTTGATATAATGCGCGTTGGATGCAAAGGATATTCGTAGCGGCGTTCGTATTGTCGGCGGCCGTGGCGTTCGGGGAGAAAATGCCTTTTGAACGCTACCAGGGCGTCATAGACCGTTATCCATTCGGACGCCCCCCGCCGAATTTCAATCCCAACCAGATGGCAAGCGAAGTGTCGCGTTCTGGCGCGAACGGAAGCGGAGAAGAGTTGACACCTGAGCAGGAAGCGCTCACGAAGGCCATAAGCTTCAGTGTGATAAATCTCGAGCCGGATGGCCAGCTGATGGTCGGATTCACCGATCTTAGCGTGCCCAACTCGCCCAAGCACTACTACATGAGGGTCGGCGAGACGCGGAACGGCTGGATTGTAAAGGAGGCCGATCAGGGCGAAAAGACGATGACCGTGGAAAAGGACGGCATCGAAGTTTCGCTCAGCCTTGGCACGAGTTCCAAAGATGCCGCCGTGGCCGCGGCCGGCGCGAAGACTACTGGCGCGGCGGCGGCGAAGACGGCGACTTTGGCGAAGACGAAGAGTCCGCTTGTCGCCGGGGAGCCGGATGAAAACGGCGCCTCGATGTCGTTCAGAGCGCGCAAGGCCCGTCGCGAGGCCGAGAGAGCCGAGGCCGCCGCACGGATAAGGGCGATCGAGGAACAGCGCGAGCAGGAAAAGGCTGAGCAGCGCGAGCGCGAAGAGCAGCTCAGGCAGGAGCGCGAGGCCGAGCGCGAAGAGCAGCGCGAGCAGCTTCTGGCCATACGCGAAGAACTCAAGAGGGCGAGGGAGGAGTCCGAATCCTCACACGCAGAAGACGCGAACGGAGGCGAGGAATGAAGAAGACGACAGTCGAGATTTTCCGCAAGGAACTGCTGGAGACGGGAGGCTATTCCACGCCTGCCGAAAGGCGCGCGAAAGAGCGCGCGAAGCCTTCGTGGTGGGTCACGCTGAAGTTCTCGCTCGGCATTTCCAAGGTCTTCCCCATGTGCGCGCTTACGCAGCCTTTGGGAATTCTAACCATCGACAAATGGGCGCACTTCTGCTTCTCGACCGTGCAGATAGCCGAGAGTCTCGGAATGAACGTCACGCTGGAGGGCTTCAGGCAGAGGCAGGAATACAAGGGGCCGGTCCTTTACCTGTGCAACCACATGTCCACTGTCGAGACCATACTCTTGCCGCCGGTGCTGCTTTCCTACGGGCCGTTCAGCTACGTGGCGAAAGCTTCGCTTGCGCATCTGCCGTTCCTTGAGACGGCGGCGCGGCGCACGGGAATGGTCCCGATCGGCCGCAAGTCGCCGCGCGAGGACCTTATGAACATGCTCAAGATAGGCACCGAGCGCATAGGCAGCGGCGAAAGCTTTCTCATCTTCCCCCAAGGCTCGCGCGAGAAGGTCTTCAGCAGAAAGGTGTATTCTTCCATCGGTGCGAAACTCGCCGAGAAGGCCGGCTGCCCGATTGTGCCGATTGTCGTTGATACACGCTGCCAGCCTACGAGGACCAAGGGCGTGCTGAAGAACGTCTTCAAGGATTTCGGTCCTGTGGATACCTCGCGCGATATACGAGTAGCCTGCGGCCCTGTGATACCGAACGCGAAATCGAAAATCATGCACGAAGCGGCGTTCGACTGGATGGCCGGAAAACTCGAGGAATGGGGGCTTGAAACCGAAAGATGAAGGTCGCCATTCCAGACGAGGCGAAGGGCGCGTTCGTCCCGAGGCCGAGAAACGCCAACAAGTACACTGTCGGGACTGTGGCGCTGATCGGCGGTTCGGTGCACTATCCCCATGCTCCGGTTATGGCGGCCATGGGGGCTCGGGCCGCAGGCGCTGGTCTTGTCCAGCTCGTCGTGCCTGACGCCTCGCGCATCGCGGCCGGAGTATGGGTTCCGGAGGCCACGTTCACGAAGCTCGCCACAACGTGCGTGCCTCCGAAGGCGGACGTGATAGCGATAGGTATGGGGCTGGGAATAAACGTTAACACGCAGGCCCTCGTCTCGAGAATCCTTTCCGGCAGCAACGGCAGGTTCGTGGTGGATGCCGACGCTCTCGGAATACTCGCCGGATGGTATGGAAAGACCGACGGCTACGATCCTGCGCAGGGACAGGAACTGGTCCTGACGCCCCATGAAGACGAGGCGGCGAGGCTCCTCGGCTGGAGCAGAGAGAAAGTTTCGTCGGATAGGAGGGCGGCGGCGATAGGCATTGCGGACCGCTACGGCGCAACGGTCGTGCTGAAAGGTCCGGAAACGCTTGTAGTGTCATCCGACGCCAAAAAGATATACGTGAACGAAACGGGCAATCCGTGCATGGCGCTTGGAGGAATGGGCGACCTTCTCGCAGGAGTTCTGGCCGCGCGATGGGCCTATTCGAAAAGGGACGCGTTCGAGGCTTCCTGCGCGGCGGTCTGGCTGCACGGCGCCGCAGGCGACGAGACCGTCGCCAGAGGCAAGGATCCGTCCATCGCGAACATCGCGGAAACGATTGGCGAAATGAGAACGAGGATACCTCTATGATAAACTACGAAGGTCTGCTGACGACTTTGGCGCATGATGACGCGCCGCTTGGTCTCTTGACGATGCAGGCGTCCGGCACGATGGGCAGGATCGCCAAGCGGTTCCCCGGCCGCGTCAAGGCGCTGTTTTCCACAGGCCACGGCTTCGCCGGGGTGAAAGGCGTCGGCGCGAGCGCATGGGATTCCTTTTGGAACATGCCGAGCCACGCCCTTTGCGGCGACCACAGGCGGCCGACAAAAGAGATGCTTTCCGGAATCGGACGCATGGTCGTGGACCTTTGCGATATCGGCGTGAGGTGCTATCCGGTCCTCGCCACGATAAAGGACGTGGTGGAGGTGTGCGCCGAGGAGGGCATACCGGTGACGGTTCTCGACCACGAAGTCCCGATGGGCGGCGTGATGGACGGTCCGATGAGAAAGCTCTCCTACGCGAGCGCCCTCGCGCCGCTGAACGTTCCGCTTTGCTATTCCATGACCCCCGGCGAATGCGCGACCTGGATAAAGAACGCGGAAGGGCTTGATCTCGATTTGACGGTGATAAGGCTAAAGGAATGGTCGCACATGGTGCACGAGCCGTGGCCGAACTTCGTGCCGCCGTGCACCGAGATCACCACATGGGATAGTGCCGTGCTCTATCCGCTCACCGTCTTCACCGACGCCTATCCCGCGATAGACTGCGACAGGTGCGGGCCCCTTTCGAGGCGCCTCATCGGCGCGCCGTGGATGGATACGCGCGGACTGATCGCCGACCTCGCGCCGGGACTCGACTCCTGCGGCGTTTCAATGTGTCCCTACCGCTACACACCCGCTATAGGAAGATACAAGGGTTTCCATCTGAACGGCATACTCTTCAGCGTGTCCCGTCCGAACGGCTACTATCCCGTCACCGCAGCCGTGCTTGTCTATACCGCACTCCTCCAGCGTCACAGCAAGATGTTCTGCATGGGAGCCAACCCGGATCTCCTCGACAGGATATTCGGTTCCACCGAGCTGCGCGATACGATAAGGGGCGGCACGCTCGACGAACTTTTCCAGAATTGGATCGAGCAACAGGACGAGTTTATGAAGACCAGGGTTGACTTGTACAAATGAAATTTGATATACTCCGCAGGAATTTCACAGAAAGCCGGGGTCGCATAGTGGTCGATTGCGCCTGATTTGTAATCAGGATCCGCAAGGACACGGCGGTTCGAATCCGCCCCCCGGCTCCAATTGTTCCGCCAAAAGGAGACGACATGATAGAGACGATAGCGACAGAGAAGGCGCCCAAGGCGCTCGGACCCTACAGCCAGGCCCTCAAGGCCGGCGGTTTCGTCTACTGCTCGGGCCAGATACCCATAAACCCGGCGACGAACGCCATCGAAGCCGTCACGATAGAGGACCAGACGCGGCAGGCGATATCGAACCTCGCGAACGTCCTCGAAAAGGCGGGAACCTCGCTCGCGAACGTCGTGAAGACCACGGTGTTTATAAAGGACATGAACGATTTCGCGGCGCTCAACGCCGTCTACGCCGAGATGTTCGGCTCCACCAAGCCAGCGAGATCGTGCGTCGAGGTGGCGCGTCTGCCGAAAGACGTTAAGGTCGAGATCGAGTGCATAGCCCTCGCGTGACGCGGCGGGCCAAAGGCGAAAGGCGGTGATGCCATGGCGGAAAGGATTGCGGTCTATCCGGGAACGTTCGACCCGATGACGAAGGGCCACTTCGACCTTATCGTGCGGAGCGCCAGGCTGTACGACACCCTTATCGTCGCCGTGGCCGCGACCAGCACGAAAAGCGGCGCGATGTTCTCCTGCGAGGACCGCATCGCGATGATGCGCGAGGATATCGAAGCCGCGAATCTCGTCAACGTGGAGGTGCGCCCCCTTGACAGGTTGCTCGTCGATTTCTGCCGCGAAGCCGGCGCGAAGGTCGTCATACGCGGAGTGCGCGTCTACAGCGATTTCGAGTACGAGTTCCAGATGGCGCTCACCAACAGGCGCATGGCGCCGGAAATCGAGACTCTCTTCATGATGCCGTCCGAGAGCCTCGCGTACGTCACGGCATCGACGGTGCGCGAAATCGCGCGTTATGGCGGCGACACCGCCCCGTTTGTCACCCCTGCGGTGGGAAGGTATTTGGGAAGGAAGGCAAAATGGAAGTAACTGAAGACATAAAGTACATCGGCGTAAACGACCACGACATCGACCTCTTCGAAGGCCAGTTCGAGGTTCCGCTCGGCATGGCGTACAACTCGTACGTCATAAAGGACTCGAAGATCGCGGTGATGGATTCGGTCGACAGGCGTTTCGGCGACAAGTGGCTCGAGAACCTCAAGGGCGAGATCGGCGAAGCAAAGGTCGATTTTCTAGTCGTGCAGCACATGGAGCCGGACCACAGCGCCAACATCGCCAGGTTCGCCGCCGAATATCCCGAGGCGAAGATCGTCGCGTCGATGCCCGCCTTCGGAATGATGAAGAACTATTTCGGCACGGACTACGCCGACAGGCGCATCGTTATAAAGGAAGGCGACACCCTCGACCTCGGCAGGCACGTCCTGTCGTTCGTCGCGGCGCCGATGGTTCACTGGCCGGAGGTGATGGTGACGTACGATACCGCCGACAAGGTGCTCTTTTCCGCCGACGGTTTCGGCAAGTTCGGCGCGAACGATGTCAAGGATCCCGAAGGCTGGGACTGCGAGGCACGCAGGTACTACTTCGGCATCGTCGGCAAGTTCGGCGCGAACGTGCAGGCGCTCCTCAAGAAGGCTTCCGCGCTCGACATCAGGACGATATGCCCTCTGCACGGGCCGGTCCTTTCCACGCCGGAAGAAATCTCGCACGTGCTCAAGCAGTACGGCACATGGTCCAGCTACGGCGTCGAATCCGATGGCGTGTGCGTAGCGTACACCTCGGTTTATGGACATACCAAGGAGGCCGTGGAGAAGTTCGTGGAAATCCTCAAGTCGAAGGGCTGCCCGAAAGTCGCCGTAGCTGATCTTGCCCGCGACGACACATACGAGACTATAGAGGACGCGTTCAGGTACGGACGGCTTGTCCTCGCCACCACGACCTACAACACGGGCGTATTTCCGTTCATGCGCGAATTCCTCGACCACCTAGTCGCCCGCCAGTTCCAGAACAGGAAAGTCGGCTTCATCGAAAACGGCTCGTGGGCGCCGATGGCGGCGAAGGGCATGAAGGCGAAGCTTGAAGGCCTGAAGGATATTTCCTTCTGCGCGAACACCGTCACGATCAAGGGATCGGCGACGGAGGCGAACATCGCCCAGATGCAGGCGCTCGCGGACGAAATACTGGCGTAGGAACAGGGTAATGGGGAGCAGGATAGCGCCGCACGTCGAAGAACTGCCGAAGAGTGGAATCCGGAAGTTCTTCGACATCGTGGCGCAGTCGAAGGACGTGATATCCCTCGGCGTGGGCGAACCCGATTTCGACACGCCCTGGCACATCTCCAAGGCGGCGGTCCTTTGCCTCGAAAACGGCGGCACCCATTACACCAGCAATCTCGGCACCCCAAGGCTGAGGCAGGCCATTGCGCGCTATCTTGAGCGCAGGTTCGCGGCAAAGTATTCGTGGGAAAACGAAATCCTCGCAACAGTCGGCGTTTCCGAAGCCATAGATCTCTCCATACGCGCGTTGTGTTCGCCTGGCGACGAGGTTCTCTACCACGAACCCTGTTTCGTCAGCTACGCCGCCACCATACGCCTGGCGCATGCTGTTCCGGTGGCCGTCGAGACACGCGCAGAGGATGGCTTCGCGCTTTCCGTCGAAGCGCTAGAAAGGAAAGTCTCGCCGAAGACGAAGGCGCTTCTCGTCAACTTCCCATGCAATCCTACCGGAGCCACGCTGGATTCCGCGCAGATGGAGGAAATCCTCCGCTTCTGCGAAAGGCACGATCTGGTGCTTCTGTCCGACGAAGTCTACGGCGAGCTCAACTACGAGGTTCCTTCCGGCCCGGATGATACTCTGCCTTCCTTCGCGGCTTTCCCGGGATACCGCGACAGGGTGGTGCTTCTGAACGGCTTTTCCAAGTCTTGGGCGATGACCGGCTACAGGCTCGGTTACGCGTGCGGCGCGCCGGATATAATCGACGCGATGATGAAGATCCACCAGTACGGCATAATGTCCGCCCCGACACTCGCGCAGGCCGCAGGCGTCGAGGCCATGGATTTCGGCGACAAGGATGTCTCGCGCATGAGGCTGGAATACCGCGAAAGGCGCGACTGGCTTGTCGCCGCCTTGAACGGCCTTGGACTCGATACCGCAATGCCGAAGGGCGCGTTCTACGCCTTCCCCGACATCCGCTCCACCGGCATGTTGAGCGAGGAATTCGCCATGAGGCTTCTGAAGGAACATGGCGTGGCCTGCGTTCCCGGCGGCGCGTTCGGCGCGTGCGGCGAAGGGTATGTAAGAATGAGCTACGCCACCAGACTCGCCAACATAAAGGCCGCAATTGGACGCCTCGAAAGAATGCTCGGCCGCTGAGACGGTCGCGGGGACGGTCAAGTCGGTCGTCTACCGCAATGACGAGAACGGCTACACCGTTCTCCATGTCGAAACTCCCTCCGAATTCGAGCTCGCGAAAAACCCCGTCATAACCATCGTCGGCCGGACCCAGGCCGTCGGGGAAGGCGAGGATGTCGAGGCGACCGGCGAATGGATTGTCGACA
>JAGCPM010000007.1 GCA_017965685.1 Kiritimatiellia bacterium
ACAATGCGGCTATTGAAGACTCTCCTTCCCTATATGACTTTCATCTGCGGCGCGGCGTTTGGCATGGGGGTACTCAACGCGCTGGGGCGCTTCAAGGCGTCGAGCTTCATGCCGTGCCTGCTGAACGTTTGCTGGATTGGAATGCTCGCCTATCTGTCGTTCATGCCGGACATGCGGCTGGACCAGCGCATCCACCGTATCGCGATGGCGATACTCGCGGCGGGCGCGCTACAGATGGCGTTCATGATGTGGCGCATGGCGAAGGCGGGCGTTTCGCCGCTGCCCAGCTTCCGGGGATGGAACTCGCCGAAGGTGCGGCTCGTATGGCGAAACATCGGCATTGCTGCGGTCGGCGCGGGCGCGATACAGATAAACTACATGCTCGACCAGTTCCTCGCCCAGGCCGCAAGTCCGTGGGCGGCCGGCGTGATAGGATACGCAGAAAGGCTGATGGATCTTCCGCTTGGCATAATCGGCGCCGCGTTCGGCACGGTGCTTCTGCCGACGTTCGCCGGGTTCTTCGCGAAGAAGGATGTCGATGGCGCGCGCGAGGCGCTTTCATCGTCCGTCAATTCCCTGATGTTTGTGATGCTCCCTGCGGCAGCGGGGCTCTTCGTGTTGGCGCCGGAAATAACCTCGGTCATATACGAGGGCAAGGCGTTCGATTCGATATCGACCGTAAGGGTGTCGCGCGCGGTCGCGGTCTACGCGTTAGGGCTGGGATTCTTCGGGCTGCAGAAGTCGCTCGTCCCGTGGTTTCAGGCCCAAGGCGACATGAAAACGCCGCTCAAGGTTTCGGTCTGGACCGTGGGTCTCAACGCTACGCTTAACATCGCCGCCGTAGTATTCTTGCCTGTCGAGTGGCGGCATGTGGGGCTTGCCGCGTCAACCGTAGTCTGCGCCGCCGTAGGATGCGCGGTTCTCGCAATCTTCGCGCGCAGGAAAAACGGACATATCGGACTTCACTTCTGCGTAAAGCCGATTGTCAGAATCTCGGTAGCGGCGCTTGCGATGGCCGCCGCGATAGCGTTTGCAAGGCCGTTCGTCCGGTTCGGCGCCATAGTGTCGCTCGGAATTCTCATCTTCCTCGGAATGGCCTCGTACGCCGCTTTCGCCGCCGTGCTGATGCCGGATGCGCTTAGGAAGGCGATAAGGAGAAGAAGGCGCTAGGATGGATAAGGTCTATTTCGTAGGCGGAATCGGCACCGATGTGGGCAAGACGGTTGTGACGGGAATGATTGCCCGACATCTTCTTTCGGTGGGCGTCGACGCGACCACCGTAAAACTCGTGCAGACAGGTTCGCCGGACGGCAAATCCGGGGATGTCGCCGTGCACCGCGCCCTGTGCGGAATCTCCCTGACCGAAGATGACGCATCCGGTCTTTCCGCGCCGCAGGTTTTCCGCTATCCTTCCTCTCCGGCGCTTGCCGCAAGGCTGGAGGGCAAAACCGTCGATCTAGATGCGATCGCGAAAGCCGTGCTGGAAGTCTCGTCGCACCATGCCGTAACGCTTGTGGAGGCGGCGGGCGGACTTGCGGTGCCTTTGACAGAAGACATCCTGACGATCGACTTTGCCGCGAAGCAGGATTGGCCGCTCATACTAGTCGCCAACTCCGCGCTGGGCTCGATAAACCATACGATCCTCTCGCTCGAGGCGGCGCGTTCGCGGAACATGCATCTTGCGGGAGTCGTCATGAACGGATATCCTGAAGCGCCGGAAGAACTCGTTTCGGACGCCTTTCTTTCGCTCAGGAAAACGCTTTCGCGGCTGGGTTACGCGGAGCATATCGTTTCAATGCCGGCGGACTGCCAAACCGCTGGCGTAGATTTCGGGGAGCTTTTCGCATGACGGCGCTTGAATACGACAGGGCGTTCATTTGGCACCCTTACGCGTCCCTGAACAATCCCCCGCCGGTGCGGCTCGTGAAGTCGGCCTCGGGCACGAAGTTGCGGCTCGCGGACGGCAGGGAGCTGATAGATGCCGTGTCCAGCTGGTGGTGCGTGGTGCACGGGCATAACCGTCCGGAGATAGTCGAGGCGATCCGCCGCCAGAGCGAAAAGCTGTGCCATGTGATGTTCGGCGGCTTTACCCACGAACCCGCCGTAATGTTGGCGCAAAAGCTCGCCGCGATTGCGCCCGAAGGGCTGAACAGGGTTTTCTTCGCGGATTCCGGCTCGATCTCCGTCGAGGTCGCCTGCAAGATGGCGGTGCAATACCACAACGCGCTTGGGGCTCAGGAGCGCAACAGGATAGTCGCCTTGAAGGGCGCCTACCACGGCGACACTTCCCTCTGCATGGCGATATCCGATCCTGACGGAATGCATACGCTCTTCAAGGGCGTGATGACGAAGCAGTTCTTTGCAGAAAAGCCGGGAACGCAAGGCGATCTTGAAAGCCTTGAGGATATCCTGTCGCGACACGGCAAGGAAATCGCCGCTGTAATAATGGAGCCGTGCTTCCAGGCGGCGAACGCGATGAACTTCTATTCTCCCGCATATCTCGCTACCGCGAGAAAGCTTTGCGACGAATGCGGCGCGCTGCTTGTCTTTGACGAGATTGCCGCCGGCTTCCACCGCCTCGGACCGCTCTGGGCCCACGAACAAAGCGGCATCAAGCCCGACATAATGTGCGTCGGTAAGGCGCTGACGGGCGGCCACATCACGCTTGCGGCGACTCTTGCCTCGGATAAGGTCGCGGAGACGATTTCCTCCGGCAAGCCCTCGGCTTTCATGCACGGGCCGACATACATGGCTAACCCTCTCGCCTGCGCAGCCGCCATCGCGAGTTTGGACATATTCGCGAAATCGGACTATGCCGTATCGACCGGCAGAATCGAATCGCAGTTCTCTGCGGCGCTTTCGGGACTGAAGGGCCGTCCAAACATAAGGGATGTGCGCGTGAAGGGCGCGGTCGCCGTGGTCGAGGTCGAGCGCATGCCGGCCAGTAAGGATGTCGAAAGGGTAATCGATTCTCACGGCGTGTGGCTCAGGCCTTTCGCCAATTTCATATACTCCATGCCGCCGCTCGTTTCGGCGCAGGACGACATCGCCCGCATTTCG
>JAGCPM010000049.1 GCA_017965685.1 Kiritimatiellia bacterium
CGAGTGCATCGCGCGCGGCTACCTCACCGGTTCAGGATGGAAGGAGTACCGCACATCCGGCACAGTGAACGGCGAGAAGCTGCGCGAAGGATACCAGAATGCTTCAAAGCTCGACGAGGTTCTCTTCACGCCCACAACGAAGGCTGCGATCGGCGATCACGACGAGGCGATAAATTACGATGAAACCGTCAAGCTCGTCGGAGCGGATACCGCGGTGAAGCTGAAAGCGGCTACGGTCGGCCTCTACACGAAGGCGGCAGACTACGCCCTGATGCACGACATAATCATAGCGGATACAAAGTTCGAGTTCGGCATGGGCACCGACGGAGAACTAATACTCGCCGACGAGGTCCTCACGCCCGATTCCAGCCGCTTCTGGCCAAAGGCAAGCTACGCAGTCGGATCGAATCCACCCAGCCTCGACAAGCAGTATGTTCGCGACTGGCTCGATTCGATCGGTTTCAACCGCGAGCCGCCGGGACCGGTGCTGCCGGACGACGTAATAGAGCGCACGCGCGAAATATACGTCAAGGCGTACGAGGAGTTGAGCGGCAGGAAGCTTGTCTGACAAAAACAACACATATACACGAAAGGAGAAACTTATGGGTTTGCTGGGAGATGTCAAAGAGATGTTTCAGGCCCGTTCCGAGGTCAAGCGCATCCAGAACGAAATGGCCAAGGTCACAGCCGAGTACACGAACGGCGGGATAACCGCCGTTGCGAGGGGCGACGGTTCGCTCGTGAAGATATCGGTTGCAGCGGGCGGCTACGACGAAGTGAAGGCGGGCAAACCGGCGCGTTTCGAGACGATGCTTCTTAACGTGGTGAACGCCGCCATCAAGCAGGCCAAGGTCCAGGTCCAGGAGCGGCTGTCGAAAACGCTTGATTCCGAAATGTCCGGACTCCTCGGCTGATGATTCCGCAACCGATCGCGGAGCTGGAGCACTGCCTCGCGAAATTGCCCGGATTCGGACGGCGTTCCGCCGCCAGGGCCGCGCTCGCACTGGTCAGGGACAAGGCCAAACTTCTCGATCCGCTCGCGTATGCGCTTGCGGAAGCGAAAAGCGGCGTAGCGTGCTGTTCGCGGTGCGGAGGTTTTACCGTGGCCGGTTCGGATCCCTGCCACATATGCCTTGACGCGATGCGAGACGGTTCCTCGGTCTGCGTGGTTGAAGAACCTTCCGACATAATAGCGATAGAGGCTTCCGGGGCGTTCAAGGGACGCTACCATGCGCTTGGCGGCAAGTTGGCTCCGTCACGTCGCATGACTCCCGACCGGTTGCGCTTCAAAGAACTTGAAGATCGTGTCGTGCAAGAGGGTATCCGCGAGGTTCTCATTGCAGTTTCAACCGACATGGAAGGCGACGCTACCGCGAGCTACATAGCCGAGCTTCTCCGTCATACCGGCGTGAGGATGACGCGTCTCGCGTTTGGACTGCCCGCCGATTCTGGCATAGCCTATTCCGATCCCTTGACCCTTCGCCGCGCCATAAACGGCAGAATGGAGGCATGACAATGAAAAGGATTATCGTATTCCTGCTGACGAATCTCGCGGCAGTGCTGATGCTGACGTTTGTCGCGTCCGTGGTCTGCGCGCTTCTCGGGATAGACCTTTCGCAATCGCTCGGCGAAGGGGGATGGGAAGGGCTCTTCGCGTTCTCGTTCGTCTTCGGCATGGCTGGCAGCGTGATATCGCTCTTTCTTTCAAAGACGATGGTGAAGGTGTCGATGCGATGCAAGGTGATAAAAGAACCTGCTGGCGATGCGGAAAGATGGCTCGTGTCGACCGTTGACGATCTTGCCAGGAAGGCTGGCGTGAAGATGCCGGAGGTTGCGATATACCCGGGCGAGGCAAACGCGTTCGCGACGGGTGCCTTCAAGAACCACGCTCTTGTCGCCGTCTCGACCCGCATAATGGAACAGATGTCCCGCGAAGAGCTACGTGCCGTCCTTGCCCACGAAATGAGCCACGTGGCGAACGGCGACATGGTTACGATGTCGCTCACGCAGGGAGTGGTAAACACGTTCGTTATATTCTTTTCGCATGTCGTAGCCACGGTTCTCGCCAATGCCGGCAGGGGCGAAGGCAACAGGCGACGCAGCGGCTACGGGATGTACTACATGATGGTCCAGCTCTTTCAGATGCTTTTCGGTGTTCTTGCCTCGCTGGTGGTTCTCTGGTACAGCCGCAGGCGCGAATACGCGGCGGACGCTGGAAGCGCTAGGCTGCTCGGCACGCCCTCGCCGATGATTGCCGCGTTGCGCCGTCTTGACAATCTCCAGCCAGGAATCCTGCCCGAGTCGATCAAGGCGTTCGGCATAACCGGCAGGAAGAAGACTTCGCTTTTCGCGACCCATCCTTCCATAGACGACAGGATAGAGGCTCTCATGAACCTCCCTCCGTCCTTCCTGTAAGGCTTTTTACCTTACTCTTATTATGAACCCCGGCCTGGTGTTGACCGCGCGGTAGATCAGCTTGTTGTTGCTCTTCGCCGGCATCCAGCAGCAGGGACCGCCTTCGGCAGTCTTGATTCCGGTGCCGTCGGGAGCGCCTTCGCCAAACGATCCGGCGGAGAGAAGGGTGAATGTCTGGGCGTTTGCGACCGAGACGGATGTCAGGTAGCCAGTACTGTCCTTGAGTTCCACGACAGAGCCGTCTTTGAACGTGACCTTGTCGCTTGCGCGAAGCGTGTCGTATGCGAAACCATCCGTGCCGCTCTTGAGATACTGGCGGTATGTCGCGCCTTCCTCGAATGTGACATTTTTCAGATTGTCGCCATACGTGCCGCTCAATATCGCGCCCGCTTTTACGGTAAGGGAGTCGATGAAGGCATATGTGGTGTTGTCGTATCTGGTGCCGGTGAAGTTTTCCAGTGCAAGTTCTCCAGACTCGACTTCGATATTGGGGCAACCATAGCCCGAATAGGTGAACTTGCTTCCGCCTCTCTTGACAATTGTCACTCCTGTAAGAAGATCGCTGGCATCCCATGCTCTCGTGCCAAAATGGGCTCCTCCCTTGATGTACGATTCGACATCATCCTTTTCGCCCACGTATAGATTTTCAGTTGCGGCAGTCATGTAGAATCTCTTCAGTGTATCGGCCTGAATCGCGCCGAAGTGGAATTCATAGGGCGCACTCATTTGATTGGTGTCACACAAATAGAAGTTGTTGGAGACTTTCCACAGCGCATTGGAGGCACCGGTGCAATTGCCGTAAAAGTATGTCGGTTCGTATGTGATTTCAACTATACCGGTGAAATCCTGCATGTTATTGGTGACACGCAGAGTTCCTTGGCTACATAGCGTGCCAGTGCCTGCGATCTTGCCAGCAATGATCAAGTGGCCATAGTTCCTGAATGAACTTTCCAGTTCGAAAGGCCCTTCAACTGTAACCGGTTTCTCGCCATCGATCCAGCTTTCTATTTCTGTCGTTCCGTCATTCATGGTGGCGATTCCGATTGTCGAAGGTATTGTAATCTCGTTGACCGCCCGGATGCCGGAACCGATAAGCGTGATTTTCCCCTGGCCCTCGTAAGCGTCGGTTACAAATAGCTGGTTGATATAACTGCCGGAATACTTGATTGTAACGTTGGCATCAATACGGAATGTTCCCGCACAGAGGTCTTTGGAGCGGTTTGAATCTGTGTTGCGCGTCTGGTCGTATATGATTATCGCATCGTTGGTGACTGCGACTGTCTGGTTGGTTGTCGGTATGCCATAGCGCCAGCTCAGGGCATTGTGCCACATGTTTGAAGTCCCGCCGACCCAGTAGTTGACCGAACTGCCTTGGTAGGCTGTCAGCGTCACGGTGGTTCCGGAAAGGGATGGTGTCCAGTCGAGCATCAGTCCGGTCCGGACCTGAATGGAGTTGGCGAGGGTGTATCCGTCTGCCACCGTTACGTTTTCCAAGATGATCTCATTGCCGACTGCGTATGTCTTGTTTGTGGCGACGATTATGACCTGACCTCCACCGAGCGTGATATCGACGGGTGGCGTAATTGTATCACCATTCGTGGCGGTGTCGAACAGCAAATATCCGCTATCCGCGAGCGTTATGCCGTGTGTGATGCCGCCGCCAGCACCGACAGCCACCGTTCCTTCGCGGACGACCACTCCGCCGTCAGCTGTGACACTGCCAGAGAAGGTGACCGTGCCGGAGCCGGCTTTGTAAAGCTTGCCTGCGCCGCTGATATCCGTTGCGACTTCGATGTCGTATCCGCCGTCATTGATGGTGCCGTTGCCTGTTCCCGTGGTTACGGTGAGGTAACCGTTGCTTTCGATGAACATGCCAGGTCCTGCGGCTCTGAGCGTGCCTCCGTTGAAATCTATTCTGCCCGAGAATACTCCGGTTCCGCATTCAATGCCTCCGGTGATGTACTCGCCGCCTTTAAGAGTCAGCGCGGCAACGTAGCCTTCACTATTCAGATTCTCATGCTTGCCTATATATGTTTTGCCTGCGCTGTTGTCGAATAGCCCGCCATTCATCTCGATTTCGGCGGAGCCGGACGGATTTCCGGCGTTGAGCGTTGATCCTTCGCCGAGATAGACGTCCGCATCTGTTTTGTACATGCCGTCATTGACGACGATGCGCGCTCTCGACCCGTTGCCCATTTGCGCGCCGAGAGAGGTTCCGCTGCCGTATGTGACCATTTCGCCGCCATCAATCTGCAACAGGGCATCGTAGCCGCCATTGTTCAAGCCGATGGAAGTCCATCCGTCAAAGTTGGTTATTGCGCCACCGCTTGCGACATGGACTATGCCCGTGGACATCGCGCCTTCGCACACCAAGAATCCGCTTGATGTCGTCAAGCTGCCGCCCTCGACGTAAAGCATTCCCGCTGATTGCGATTCCGGTGCAATGCGGGTTTTGCCTC
>JAGCPM010000050.1 GCA_017965685.1 Kiritimatiellia bacterium
CTCGATACTTGCCACGTCTGGGATGGCGGCTACGATATCGTGAACGATCTCGATGGAGTGCTCGACGAATTCGACCGCGTCGTCGGGCTTGGCCGTCTGAAGGCGATCCATGTCAACGACTCGATGAACCCGCTCTCTGCCCACAAGGACCGCCACGAAAAGATCGGCAAGGGCAAGATCGGCTTCGATGCCTTTGCGCGGATCGTCAACCATCCCAGGTTGAAGGACCTGCCTTTCTATCTCGAAACGCCTTGCGATCTGCAGGGCTACAAGGAAGAAATCGCACTGCTGAAAGGACTTGCGAAATGAAGATATTCCGCACCCCGCAATCGCTCCAGAAATGGGCGCGCGCCGCAAAACTAGAAGGCAAAAAGATCGCCCTCGTCCCTACGATGGGCTACCTTCACGAAGGGCACCTCTCGCTGATAAAGAAAGCGAAGGCTATGAAGGCGGACGAAATCGTCGTAAGCGTCTTTGTCAATCCCGTGCAGTTCGGTCCGAACGAGGACTACGAAAAGTATCCGCGCGATGAAAAGGCCGATCTCGCGAAGTGCATGGAAGCCGGCGCGACGGCGGTGTTCTTCCCGACTCCGGCGAACATGTATCTTCCCGGCCACAGCGTGTACGTGAACGAGGAGTCTCTTTCGAAGGGGCTTTGCGGCGCGCGGCGCCCGGGTCATTTCAGGGGCGTATGCACAGTGGTCGCGAAACTTTTCAACCTCGCCCATCCCGACTTCGCCGTCTTCGGCCGCAAGGACTACCAGCAGGCGCAAATCATAAAGCGCATGGTGCGCGACCTCAACTTCGACATGAAGATTGTTGTCGCTCCGATAGTGCGCGAGAAGTCCGGCCTCGCGAAGTCGAGCCGCAACACGTATTTGAGCGAGGCGGAAAAGACCTCCGCGCTCGCGATATCGCGCTCGTTGAAGAATCTCAAGCCGGGCGGCTCCGTCCAGGCTGTCGCCAAGGAACTCGAAAAGGCCGGGCTCAAGGTCGATTACGTGGAGTGCGTGGATTCGGAAAGCCTCGAGCCCGCGAAGAAGGTTGCGAAGGGCACTACGGTCCTCGTCGCCGCTTTCGCCGGCAAGACGCGCCTAATCGACAACCGTAGCTTTTGAACCACCCAGGAGCAAACACGAGGAGATGATAACATGAAAACCGCAATACGCCCGGCATTCTTCATTCTTAATTTTTCGTTTTTCATTCTCGCCTCGGCTTTCGGCGCCGAGTTGTACATGGCCGGCGACTCGACCATGTGCAATTACAATCCCACCCGCCAATATCCGCAGCAGGGGTGGGGACAGGCCCTCGCGGAATTCATGAAAAACCCGGACGCGCTCCACAACCGGGCTGTAGGCGGAAGGAGCGCCAAGAGTTTCAAGGCGGAAGGCCGCTGGCAGAAAATCGTGGACGCGCTCAAGCCCGGCGACTATGTCATCATCGCCTTCGGACATAATGACGCCAACAAGGGCAAGGGCGAACGCTATTCCTCGCCCGAAGACTACAAGGAGCTCATGCGCGGCTTCGCGGAGGACGTGAGGGCAAAGAAGGCGACGGTCGTCTTCGCTACCTCAATCCCCCATTCGGGAGGATTCACGGAAAAGGACGGCGTGATGAACGTTCGAGGCAGCGCTGCCGGTCTTGGTCCCTATGTGGCCAAGACTATCGAGCTCGCCGGCGAAATAGGTGTGCCGGTTCTCGACCTGAACGGCTATGCCGTGAAGAATCTCCCGGCTGAGTTGGGATTCGAAAAGAGCAAAGCCCTCTATATGCGCATCAAGCCGGGCGAATACAAGCGCTTCCCTGATGGATTCAATGACAGCTGCCACATCCGCGACACGGGAGCGTTCTGGTATGCCAAGGCCGCGGTCAAGATGGCTTTCGCGCAAGAGCTCCCCATCTGCGAACTCTGGAAAAATCCCGGCGAAGTGACGCACACACCTGTCGCCTGGGGCGGGTCTTCCGGAGAGGAAAAGCCGCTCAAGGACGATTTCTCCGCAGAAGAAATACCCTATGCAAACGAAGCGGCTGCGAACAAGGAAGCCTCCTCCAACCAAAAACCCAAAGCCGCAAAGTTCCTGCGCAAGACGAAACCTATCAAAGAGACTGATGATGCAGCCGACAATATAAAATCCGCCCCTCTCTTCCGCAAAACGCTCGTTATAATCGGCGACAGCTATGTGCAGAATCACCGCCGCCCCGCAGAGGAGACTTGGCACTACCGTCTCGCCGAGAAGTACCAGATGCAATATTTCAACTACGGCAGAAACGGCAACACGCTTGTAATCGACAGGGGCCCCAAAGGCGGCACGCCCATGCTTAAGCGTTACGGTGAAATGCACTCTCCGGCAGACTATGTCGTGGTGATCGCCGGGCATAACGACGCTTGCAATATGAAACTGGAAGATCCTGCGTCGCTCGAGACGTTTCGCGATGGCGTGAAGAAATTTGTTGATGTGCTCAAGAAGAAGTATCCGGGGGCGAAGATAGTTTTCGTGTCGCCTTGGGGCGTCAATAGGAAAGGCTTCGCCGAGGTCCTTGATACATATCGCGAACTGTTGCCGGGAATGGGAGTCGCGTTCTATGACGCGGCGAGGGATTCCGGCATCGACCCCAACGACGAAGCCGTCCGCTCAACTCTGTTCCAGGCGCCGAACGACACGGCGCACCTGAACATAAAGGGCCACGCACTGATGCTGGAGAAGATGGAGCCTTTCTTCCTATCGCTATAAAGTAGGTCTGGTTTCGCTTGAAGAAGTTCATTGCATTGTTAGTTTGCATTTTTGCGGATTGCGCCGCATTCGCGCTTGATGTGGCGTGGGACAAGCGCACTCCGGAAGGGCACCGCCAATGGGCCGACAGGGGCTATCTGCGCGAGCAGATGGAGGTGGCCGGACGCAAGATTTGCGAGGCGCTCTATGGCGAAGAGCCGCGCTCGAAGCTGCACGAGAATTTCACGGCGATACTTTACCTCGCGCCAGTGAGAGGCGGCAATCCCGCGTTCGCGTCCGGACGCCGCATCACATGGAAGGTCGGCGAACATCCGTCCGGTTCCTCCGTGGAATGCCCTGGGATACTTGTCCACGAGATGACGCACATCCTCGACATGGGCTCCGACCGCGTATTTACCGAGGCGATGGCTGACTGGGTGCGCTACTACAGGGTGTGCGCGAACCCTGCAGATGTTCTGAATCGCCGCTACGGGGCGCTGCGCGGTTCGCGTCACTACGGCAAATACGCCGCTGGCGCTAACTTCGTCGATTTCATGACCCAGAACTATGGCGAAGGGACTATCTACAGAATCCTGAAGGGCTATGCCGAACACCACGGCGCGGTATGGGAGAAACTGTTCGGAAAGACGCTTGACGGACTCGTCGCCGAATGGCGGCAGATGGAGACGATCCACGACCCTGTCTGGCAGTGGACCTACAACGGGACGAGCGAAGGCAAGGAGCGCCATGACGGGAAGTACTGCGGCCGGCCCGCGATGCTTTGCGCAGAGGCCGCCGACAAATCCGGCGTTTGGCTGGACGGCTCGACGGCGTGGAAGGTGAACAACCTCGCGGACGGCAACATCACGCTCGCCATGCACGGGCGCTTCCAGAAGTCCGGCAAAGTCGCCATAGCCTCGCTCGGCACTGCGAAGGAAGGAAGCGGCAAGGCAATACTCCTTTCGACCGGCGGCAAGGACGCACTGGCGGCGCACGTCATCGCATCCGTGCCGGGAAAGGGCTGCCACATAGTCTCCACTACGCCAGTGCCGCTATCAGGCCTCGCGGCCGAGCCGCATTCAGTCGTCCTTACGGTGAAAGGTGGCGACGTGGCTGTCGTTGTGGTGGACGGCAAACCTGCGGCGAAGATCGACATGAAGTCGAAGTGCGCCGGCTGTACGTTTACGCCGGCTTTCGCGATCGGCGGGATGTCCGGCGGCTTTGGCGTGGCCGGCTTCGCCGAACCGAACGGCAAGGGCGGGATACTTATCGACGATGTGCGCGTATTCAACCGTGCCTATCGCAGCCGCGAGACGAAGCAGTACTGCGACACGTTCAATGCCGACTACCGGGGCGCAGTCGCCGTCTCGGCCAAGTGGTGCGGTAAGACGGGCGATGCGATAGACGACACGGCGAAGTGGCAGTGCTTCAATTCATTGGGCGAGCGGATATGGGTGCTGCCGTCAAAGGAGACTGCGGTCATGGTCTCGGGACGTAATTTGCCGTCCATTCCGCAGGGTGCGAAGTTTGCCTGCAAATCGTTCACCATCGACGGGTTGGCTGTTGCGGACGAGGCGAACATCGACCTTCGCGGCGTGAGGATAGTCGATGTCTCGGATTTGACGCGCCTCATCACCCGCAATGGACATGGCATCGCCGTCAACGCGCTGCGCGGCAATCGTCTAAGGCTCGACGGCTCGCTTGGAGTCACTGGCGGCATGAAGCTGACCGGCAAACTCGAAATGCGCGAAGGTAGCGTCCTTCGGCTCCCGGGCGATCCTGAGATGGCGCAGGTGAAGTCGATAGCCATCAAAGGCGATGGGACTGTAACCCTCAAGCCGGGCACGCCTGCCAAGTTCGCGGTTTTCAAGAAGCTCCTTCGGCTGGAGGAGATGCCCGAAGACCTGACGCGCTTTAGGCTAGATCCGTCCGACAAGCCGGAGGATGCGGAGTTCAAACCAGCCGCAGGCAGCAAGTTTCTGGGTGTAACATCAAAGAGGAGGTAGTAGAATTATGGAATTGTGGAATACATTGGTTGTTTGCATATTGCGACGAAGTTGCCGCGGCTCGGGCTGTCCATGCGCCTACCGAAGTCGCTTGGCAACGTGCGCTGGTACGGACGCGGCCCGCACGAGAACTACATCGACCGCGCAACGTCTGCGTTCTTTGGCGTATGGTCGGCCAAGGTTCCGGATCTCTTCGTCGAATACGCGCGTCCGCAGGATAACGGCTACAGGACCGGCGTGGGCCCGTCTGAAAGAACCCGGCGAGACCATGAAAGTTCCGCCGCCAATGCCGCACAGGCTCGTCACAGCAAGGAGCGTCTTCGATGTCTATATATATGGGGATATGGTCCTTATATATAAGGATGTGCTCCCAGGTCGGTGGGAATATAACAATATGGTCA
>JAGCPM010000008.1 GCA_017965685.1 Kiritimatiellia bacterium
GTCGAGCGACGACGAGCCCCACGACCGCCGCCGCGACAAGCACGAGGCTGAGAAAGAACTGGAAGATGCCGGTGCCGCGCCCCCTGATTTCCGGCGGCAGCGTCTCGGTAAGATACATCGGCATCACGACGCTCATGTACCCCGCGCTCATCCCCTGAAGCGTGCGCGCCGCGAGCATCATCGCGAGAGAACCGTCCGAAAGGCACACGAGCGGAACCGCCACGAGAAACAGGACCGCCGCCGCGACGATCATCTTCTTGCGCCCGAAGCGCTCCGTAAGCATCCCGGCCGTGAGCGAAGAGACGATGCCGCCGAACAGCACCGCGCCCACAATCCACGAAAGCTGCGCGTCGGTGAAGAGCCCAAGCGCCTTGATGTACGGCGAGGCCGTGGCGATTATGCCGAAGTCCACGCCGTACAGAAGCCCGCCCAGCCCCGCGACCGCGAGGACAAATCGAATGCCGTGCTGTGATTTCTCGCTTTTCACGGTGTATAGTATACCATTTCCCGCCATACCTTTGAGCCAAATATTTACGACCTTTCCGCCAGAGGCTATATGCATGAAACCAGATTTATGCTATAATACACGCATGGGAAATTCCAGGCAGACAAATAAAAGGCAGCTGGCGCAAAAGCGCGTCGTCGTAGCGCTGCGCATGGCGACCAGCGCAGGGCAGCAGAAGCTGAACGGGATATTCGACTTCCTCGGGGCGCACCGCCACTGGCACATCGGCCTCTACCGCACCAAGCCGGAGTTCACGCCCGAGGTCGTGCGCAACGAACTCGCGCACGGCGCGGACGGCTTCATAATCGGCATCCCGGACGTGGACGACGCGCTCGAAGTGCTGGCCGCGTCGCGCGTCCCGGTCGTCATGGCGAACATAACAGGCGGCGGCATCGAACGACGAAACGACGGCAAGGTCGTGTTCCTGAAGAACGATTCGACGGAAATCGGCCGCGAAGCCGCGAACACCCTTCTGCGCGAAGGCGTCTACAAGAGCTACGGCTACGCGGGCTACAGGACGGACGACGACTGGAGCCGCGAGCGCGGCACGGCGTTCCGCGACACGCTTGACGCTGCGGGGTTCGTCGGGCGCATGTTCGACACGGCGCACTACGCCGACAGGCTGGAAGACAAGGCGACGATGGTCAAATGGCTGCGCGAGCTGCCGAAGCCGTGCGGAATCTTCGCCGCCTGCGACGACCGCGCGTTCGAGATTCTCGACGTGTGCCGGGAAATCGGCATCAAGGTCCCGGCGGAAGTCGGCGTGCTGGGCGTGAACAACGACGCGATGCTATGCGAAAACGCCGAACCGAGGCTGTCGAGCGTGCAACCCGACTTCATCGGCGAAGGACGCCTCGCGGCGGAAATGCTGGATGCCATGATGTCGGGACGGACGGTGGAGCCGGCGAAGCGCGTCATGAAGGTGGGCGTCCGCACGATCGTCCACCGCGAATCGACAATGCCGCAGTCGGAGACTGGCCGGTTCGTGCAGAAGGTGCTTTCGTTCATAACCAAGGAAGCAATAAAAGGAATCGGCGTCGAAGACGTCGCACGGCACTTCAAGATTTCGCGCTCGTTGCTGGAGCTGCGGTTCGGCGAACTTCAGCGCGAAAGCGTTTACGAAGCGATGCTCCACATCCGGATGGAGGAGGTGAAACGGCGTCTGCGCTGCTCAAACGACCCTATCGCGGAGATTACGGCAACTTGCGGCTGGGCTAATCCCGATCCGCCGAAGAGGCTCTTCAAAAAGCGATTCGGCATCTCTATGCGAGACTACCGTGCCCAGCATAAAAGCGTGTGACCGAACTTACATGAAGCTGCGGTGGAAATCGAATATCGCCGTATCTAGGATATCCGCGGGTTATAAACTGTGCTTGATCATATTTCGACGGATCGTGGCGACCGGCCAAATCAGTTCCCTGCCTATGTGCCGCATGGTATACCAAATCACACTTCTATCCGTCAACTGCGAAATCAAGAGAACAGGTCCTGGAAGTTGTCGCGCTTGTAGTATGAAGGACATGTTCGAGTGGAGTAATCCTTCACGCACTTGATGTTGGAGCCGACCATGACGGATCGAAGAGGAGCGACGCCGGCTTATCCTTCGGGAACGTGATGCGGAAGAGTGAAACGTGCCTTGTGCAGGTGGCTTCGACATAGCGGACCTTGCCGTGCGCAATCGATGCGACGGCGACTGCCGCTACGATAGAACATAAGATGGCAGATCTCAGCTTTGCCGGATTTCAATGGGGACTGTCCCCGGTTTGGGCTATGGTAGCAGAATCACCGCCGAGGACGGGAAGTGGTCGCTAGGATAGAGGTGCGTACCGGGGCGCGGCGACGGATCGGTGCGGTAGGAAAGCACCTTGACTCCGGGCGAGACGTATATATAGTCTATGCGCTTCATCCACGAATCGTCGCCGGGAACGCTCCTCTCGCGCACGTCGCGCTTGAGGGCGTCGGCGATGGAAAGCTCATAGTCGATCCAATGCCAGAAATTGAACGTGCGCCACGAACCTTCAGGCGGGGTTTCGCTCAGGTAGATCGCGTCCTTCAATATTTTTGAGACGGCGAGCGCGGGCTTTTCGTATTCGAGGCAGTTGTGGTCGCCGGTGAAGACGATAGGGCAATCCTAGCCTAAATCCTTCATGCGCTCGATTATGAGCAGCATCCCCTTCTCGCGCGCCGCCTCGCTCTTGTGGTCGGTGTGGGTGTTGGCGAAGGCGAAGGTCTTGCCGGTCTTCTTGTCCTTCAATATGGCATAGGTGCAGATGCGCGGGAGAGCCGATTTCCAGCTTTTCGAACCCGGCTTGTCGGGCGTCTCGGAGAGCCAGAACGTCCCGTCCTTTACGGCTTCGAAGCGCGACTTGCGGTAGGCTATCGGCGAGGCCTCGCCGCCGCCGTTCGCGTTGCGCCCGCGCCCGACGAACGCATAGCTGGCGAAACGGTTCTTGAGCCAGCCGAACTGCCCGGGCTCGACCTCCTGGAAACCCACGACATCGGGGTTCTCGCGCTCGATCACGGCGGCGAAGCTGTCGCGCCGCGCGCCCCAGTTGTTGTCCGGCGAATCTTTGTCGCCTCCCTCGCAGCGGATGTTGTAGGTCATCACCTTGATGGCGGCGGGCTCGGGGTTTCCGGCCGCAAGCGGCGCAAACGGCAATGCGACCGCAAACATTATCACGACCGCCAGTCTGTAGAACTTGTTTGTTTTCATCTTTGGGCCCTCCCATTGGTCTTGTTCGACACTTCAAGATGATTGTAGTATATCAAATTCGTCTCCGCCCGCCAACCTCCTAAAAAAGGAGAGTGTGAGTTGTGAGTGGGAAATTTACTGCGGGATATCCGCCTTGGCGGAAGATTCTACAAGATCGGCGACTCGTACGGCTGCGTCCGGCGTAGCCTGGAGCTTCATCTTGGCGCCCATCCTTTCAAGCTGCTCCGGATGGTCGTATTTTGCAAGGATGTAGCGGCCCAGCCCTGCGGCCGAAAGGTTCGCCTGTATGCCTTCATCCGCTGCTCCCGCGCGCGCAAAGGCTTCCGCGTTGAAATGCTGGTGATTGCGCATCGCCGACGGGAGCGGTATGAGCAGGGAGGGTTTTCCGCATGCCGCAAGCTCAAAGCACGTGGAAGCACCCGCACGCGCCACGACAAGATCTGCACTCGCAAAGGCGTCGGCCATCTCCCGTTCGAAGGCGTGGACCCTCGCCGCTATTCCCGCGCGTGCGTAGGCGGCCATCACGAAACCCTCGTCCTTCACGCCGGTCTGGTGGATGACATACAGCGGACGCGACACGGGCTCCCTCTTTTCAAGTTCAACCTTCGCCGTGACGATGGCCTCCGACATGAGCAGGTTCACGGCGTGTGCGCCCTGGCTGCCGCCGGTCACGAACACCACGAAAGAATTGGCCGGTATGAAGCCGAAACGCTTGCCGCCGGATATCCCTTCGCGAACGGGCAGGCCGGTCCGTACGGTCTTCGCCTTCAAGTACTTTGAAGTCATCTCGAAGCTCGTCGCTACGACCTTCGCGTAGCGCGAAAGGAATTCGACGGCCTTTCCGGGCACCGTATTCGCCTCGTGGAGGACAACCGGCACTCCGTACGCTTTGGCGGCCAGGACCGGCGGGAGGGAGGAATAGCTGCCCATGGCGAGAAGGACGTCCGGCTTGGCCTTCTTCATCGCCCTGCGGCACTTGAATATCGAGCGAAGTATCCCGAACGCATTCTTCGCGGCGAGCTGCTTCGCGCCGGTAGAGAATATCTTGCCCTGCCAGGAACGCATGACGCTCGATTCCACGTCGCGCCCGGAATCCCAGATTGTCACGTCATGGCCGCGCTTCGCCAGTTCCTCCGCGACCGCTATTCCGGGAAACGCATGGCCGCCCGTGCCGCCGCATGCGACTATTATCTTCATATCTACCAATCCCTTTCGTTTGGAGGCAGCGGCGCCTTTCGCTGGCGAAGGCGTTTCTGCGCATCGTGTTCGTCGCTTCTTTCCTGGGCTTTTCTCAGGATCGCATCGATTTCCTTGTCCTCGCCGGACTCACCTTCCGACTCCTCGGCCTCGGAGGCTTCGGCTTCGCGCTCCTGCTCGCTGTTTTCGCCAGGATCCTGATCTTGTGTCTCGTCGTTTTGTTCGTCGTGGTTTTCTTCGCCCTCGTTCTGGCCGTCGTTCTTCCGGTCGCTCTTGTCCTTGTCCTGATTCTGACCTGAAGCGCCCTGCGGCGAAGAACCTCCCTGCGATCCGCCCCCATCGTCCGGCAGGAGTTCGAGAATCTCGCGGCAGATGGCGACGGCCTCTTCCTGCTTGGGCGGAAGAAGCGCCTCGACGCACTCGAGCTGCAGCTTTTCAAGTTCGGTAGCGAGCGCGGAAATCTTCGCCTGAGCCTCTGCGGTGAAAGGCGGCTTGTTGGTATCGGATTGCGCGGCCTGTTCGTATTGCCGCGCCCAATAGGGAAACTTGGCGCGAAAAGCGCGTGTGTAGTCGAGGGCTTCGTGTTGCCAGTCGCGTCCATTGACCTTCTCCACGTCCTGCCAAGCGTTCGACTGGGCAACCAAATCCTCGTCCATCGCCATCGGCGGCATGGCTACGAGCTTCAAAAACCGGCTGAAGTCCTCTTCCGCAAGCGCAATGGAGGAATAGCCGGCGGAATCCATGTCGCCCAACTCTTTCGCAGCCTTGAGGGTATGCTTTCTCGCCTCATCGACCTGGGCGGAAATCGTCGCGGCCTGCTCCTCGTTTGTGACGGACTGCGCGATAGCCTCCTTCAATACAATCCAGTCATCGGCGAGGCGTTTCGCCTGCGCCGAGAGCATGTCGCCCTCCGCGACGGCCTTCTCGGCCCTGTTGGTGAGATATCCGGCCGATTCCTCCATCATGCGCCTCGTGGCGTACGCATCCGCCCTTATCATGGCGGCGGGGTCCTTGCCCTGTGCGCCGGCAAGAAGCGCGTTCAGTTTCTTCGTCTCGCGAAGTTCGGCGAGCCCTTCGGTGGCGCGTGAGAAATTGCGGCGGCGGCGTTCATCGTCCGGTCCTCCGCGAAGCGCGATTTGCGCGGCTCTTGCGCGCTCCTCAGGGTCTTCGGTGAGGGCCGCGACAATCTCGGCGGCACGCGCGGCGTATTCGCGCGAAGCCATCAAGGGCCTCATGACGCGCAAGGCGTTGGTGGAGTCTCCGTCGCGGTAGAAGCCGACGCCCTCGTTCCAGACCTCGGTATCGGGTCCGGAGACGAGGGCGAGCATTAGCGCGAGGGTTTTCACCTCAACGCAGCCTGCGCGGCCGCGAGGCGCGCGATCGGCACGCGGTACGGCGAGCAGCTGACGTAATCAAGCCCGATTCTGTGGCAGAACTCGACGGACGACGGATCGCCGCCGTGCTCGCCGCAGATTCCGCAATGGAGACGCGGGTTCACTGGCTTGCCGAGTTCGATCGCCATCTTCATGAGCTTGCCTACGCCCGTCTGGTCGAGCTTCGCGAAAGGATCGTTCTCGAATATCTTCGAGTCGTAGTACGAGCCGAGGAACTTGCCGGAGTCGTCGCGCGAGAAGCCGAACGTCATCTGAGTGAGGTCGTTCGTTCCGAAGCAGAAGAAGTCAGCCTCCTTAGCGATTTCGTCGGCGGTGAGCGCCGCGCGCGGAATCTCGATCATCGTGCCGACCTCGTAGTCGAGCTTGATGCCGGCTTCGGCGATCTCGACGTTGGCGGCATTGACGACGATGTCCTTGACGAACTTGAGCTCCTTCATCTCGCAGGTGAGTGGGATCATGATCTCGGGCCTGACCGTCCACTCGGGATGGTTCTTCTGCACCTTGATCGCCGCGCGGATGACGGCGCGCGTCTGCATGCGGGCGATTTCGGGGTAGGTGACCGCGAGACGGCAACCACGATGACCCATCATCGGGTTGAACTCGTGCAGACCGTCGATTATCTCCTTGATGCGCGAGACGCTCTTGTTCTGGGTCTTCGCGAGAAGCGCGATCTCGTCCTCGGTATGCGGCACGAACTCGTGTAGCGGCGGATCGAGGAAGCGAATCGTAACGGGGCAACCCTCGAGCGCCTCGTAGAGCTGCTCGAAGTCGTCCTGCTGGTAGGGGAGAATCTTGGAAAGCGCGATGCGGCGCTCCTCCTCGGTGTCGGCGCAGATCATCTCGCGGAACGCGGCGATGCGGTCGGCCTCGAAGAACATATGCTCCGTGCGGCAGAGGCCAATACCCTCCGCGCCAAGTTCACGCGCCTTCTTCGCGTCCCGCGGGGTGTCGGCGTTCGTGCGAACCTTCAGGCGGCGGAACTTGTCGGCCCACGCCATTATGCGGCCGAATTCGCCGGCTATTGTGGCGTCGACGGTCGTGATTACGCCGTCGTAGATGTTGCCTGTCGAGCCGTCGATGGAAAGCCAGTCGCCCTCGTGGAACTCCTTGCCGTTGAGGGTGAACTTCTTGTTCTCCTCATCCATCGCGATTTCCTGGCAGCCGGAAACGCAGCAGGTGCCCATGCCACGCGCGACGACCGCCGCATGAGAGGTCATGCCGCCGCGGACGGTTAGGATGCCCTGCGCGGACTTCATACCCTCGATATCCTCGGGCGAGGTCTCCAGACGGACCAGGACGACCTTCTCGCCGCGCTTCTTCCACTCCTTCGCATCATCGGCGGAAAAGACGATCTTGCCGCAGGCTGCGCCGGGCGAGGCGGGAAGGCCGCGACCCATGACCTTACCCTTCTTGAGGGAGGCGGTGTCGAACTGCGGGTGCAGGAGGGTGTCGAGGTTGCGGGGCTCGATCATGAGGACCGCCTCTTCCTCGGTGCGCATCCCCTCGTCAACGAGGTCGCAGGCTATCTTGAGCGCCGCCTTCGCGGTGCGCTTGCCGTTTCTCGTCTGGAGCATGAAGAGCTTCTTGTTCTCAATCGTGAACTCCATATCCTGCATATCGCGGTAGTGCTTCTCGAGCGTCTGGCAGATCGTCTGGAACTGCTGGAACACCTCGGGCATGACCTCGGCCATCTTCGCGATCGGCATCGGGGTGCGCACGCCGGCGACCACGTCTTCGCCCTGCGCGTTCATGAGGAACTCGCCCATAAGCTTCTTCTCTCCGGTCGCAGGATCGCGCGTGAAGGCGACGCCCGTTCCGGAGTTGTCGTTCAGGTTGCCGAACGCCATCATCTGGACGTTTACCGCCGTTCCCCAGCTGTAGGGGATATCGTTGTCGCGGCGGTAGACGTTCGCGCGCGGGTTGTCCCAGCTGCGGAACACCGCCTTGATCGCCTCAAAGAGCTGCTCCTTCGCGTCGGACGGGAAGTCCCTGCCGATCTTGGACTTGTATTCGGCCTTGAACTGTCCGGCGAGTTCCTTGAGGTCGTCGGCGGTGAGCTCCACGTCGAGCTTCACGCCCTTCTTCGCCTTCATCTCGTCGATGAGCTTTTCAAAGTACTTCTTGCCGACCTCCATCACGACGTCGGAGAACATCTGGATGAAGCGACGATAGCAATCCCACGCCCAGCGCGGATTCTTCGTCTGCTCGGCGAGCGATTCGACGACCGTCTCGTTCAAGCCAAGGTTGAGAATCGTATCCATCATGCCGGGCATCGACGCGCGCGCGCCGGAACGGACGGATACGAGGAGCGGATTCTTGGCGTCGCCAAATTTCTTGCCGGCGGACTTCTCAAGCTTGTCGATGTATTCCATGACCTGTGCCATGATGTCCGCACCGATCACCTTGCCGTCGTCATAGTAGCGCGTGCAAGCTTCGGTGGAGATCGTGAAGCCCTGCGGAACGGGAAGGCCGAGACCGGCCATTTCGGCGAGGTTGGCGCCCTTGCCGCCCAAGAGTTCGCGCATGTTCGCGTTGCCTTCGGTCATTCCAGCACCGAAGAAGTATACGTATTTCTTCTGTTCGCTCATGTTTTTCTTTCTGTTTTTCTGTTTTGAATTGGTGTAGTATACCAAATAGCACGTGCGCGCGTCAATCGTCAGACCAGCGCGAGCGCGGAAAGGGTCGAACGCAGCCTGTCAAGGTTCGCGTCCGTCGTTTCGCACAGCGGCAGCCTGAAGATGCGCTCCGTCTTTCCCATGAGCCAAAGAGCCTCTTTGACCATGACCGGGTTGGTATCTATGAAAAGGTCGCGGAAAAGGCGGTAATACTTGGCGTGGATATCGCGCGCGCCATTGAAATCCCCTGAAAGAGCGCTACGGACCATGGAGGACATCTCACGAGGTATCACGTTCGATGCAACCGAGATGACACCTTCCGCGCCGACGGAGATCATGGGGAGCGCGAGAGAATCGTCGCCGGAAAGGACGGTGAAGTCCGGCGCGACGTTTTTTATCGCGCTCACGCGGTCTACAGAGCCAGCGGCTTCCTTGATGGCGATGATGTTCGGATGCTTCGCGAGGCGGGCCACCACGTCGAGAGGTATCTCCTTGCCCGCGCGGCCTGGGACGTTGTAGAGCACCACGCCCAAGCCGAGTTCGGCGATGGTCATGAAATGGCGGTAGAGGCCCTCGGCGTTCGGCTTGTTATAGTAGGGCGTGACCTGCAAACACGCATCGGCGCCGCCCATCGCGATGGTGGCCTTGGTGAGAGATATCGCCTCCGAAGTCGAGTTCGCGCCCGTTCCAGCGACGATTTTCACGCGCCCGGCGGCGTATTCGATTGTCTTCTCGATGACCTTGTGGTGCTCTTCATGGGAAAGGGTCGGCGATTCGCCGGTCGTGCCGACGGAAC
>JAGCPM010000051.1 GCA_017965685.1 Kiritimatiellia bacterium
AGGGTGTGCGCTCTGCACGGAGCTGCACTTCGCCGCCGCGAGCGAGGAGGCATTCAAGTCCATGCCGGTCTGGGAAAACACCAACGGCACCCTCGGCGCCGACAACGCCACCATCCGCTTCGACCTCTAAGCGGATGGTTTCACTTCCCTACCGGAGCAAAACAGCTTCCCCGTGCGAGTGCATGGGAATCGGCAATCGAACTGCCGGGTTATTTGCAGGAGGCGACAAGTTCGGCTAGGACGGGATCTTTCTCGGCGAGCTGGCCGTCTGTGAGTCCGTCCAGCTCGTGCGGGAAAACGAGCCAGTCGAGGCCGGCGTCGCGGACGAAGAAATCCGGCTTGAGATCCGTCCTGTTCTTGTCCGGCTTCCAATAGACGCACGCCATGCGCATCTCGGCGCCCGCCTCGCCGATCTTCGCCTTTACGGCGGCGGCGGTCTTGCCGGTATCGAAGACGTCATCCACGACCAGCACTTTGTCGCCCGGGCGGATCATTCCAAAGACCATCTCTCCGTGGGTGAATGCTACGGCGCCTTCATTTTGCCCTATGCCTGAGTAGCTGGCCGCCTTCAACGGAATGTGCTGGACGTCCCAGCCGGTCGCCTTGAAGAATTCGTGGACGCAAATTCCGACGGGCGCCCCGCCGCGCCAGAGAGCGATCAGGAGGTCTGGCTTCCATCCAGAAGAGCGTATCCTGGCGGCGAGCCGCCACATGTCCGACTGGTATTCGTTTGCCGAAAGATAGCGCATGTTCTCCGTCAGACGAGATTAAGGATGCCGGAGAAGCCCGTTATGTCGAGCACCTCGCGGACGGAAGGCTGCACGTTCGCTATCAGGAGTTCACCTCCGCTAGCCAGCATCGTCTTGTGCGCGGTGAGAAGCAGCCGCAGCCCCGCCGAACTCATGTAGGGCACTTCCGCCAGGTCGAGCACGACCTGCGTCGCATCCCCGAACTTGAGTTCTGCCTCGAATGCCGGCGCGGTGACGGTATCGATTCTTCCGCTGACCGAGAGCGTGAGCTTGGAGCCTTCTTGCTTTGCTTCAACTTTCATAGTCTGTTCCCATTGTTAGTATGTTCATTCCTTCCCGCCGCTTGTACGTGACGGGAGACATTGTCTTCTTGACAATCAGGATTCCGAGCCCGCCGACAGTGCGCTCCTGCGCGCTGAGGGTGATGTCGGGATCGCGCCTGACGAGCGGATCGAAGGGCTTTCCGTCATCTGCGAAAACGAGGCGCACGCCCTGCGGGTGGCGCGTGAGCTCCACCGAAAGCGTCCAATGCGTCGCGCCGGAGTAGTTTACGATGTTCGCGAAAATCTCGTCTGCGGCGACCAGCAGCCTGTTGCGGAGTTTTTCCGGCACATCTTCAAGCGCTGCGGCGAGGTCTGTCGCGGCGCGCTCCAGCCCCTCCATGTTTGGCGCGTACTCGCGTGTGACCGTGAAGGGCTCGCCCCGGTAGCGCATGATGAGCTGCGTGCAGTCGTCCGCCTGCTCGACATTCCCTGCGTGGCGGCGAACGTCTGCGAGGACGGCGTCGAGAAGCGTCTTGCGCCAGTACCGGCCGCAGGATGAAATCGTCTTTAGCAGTTGTGCGTCCCCGTAAAGTTCCCCGTTCGCGTCGGGCTGCTCCGTGATGCCGTCCGTGTAGAGGTATATCTCGTCGCCCGGTTCCAGCTGGATTTCGTTTGTGGCGTAGGGAACGCCCGCCATCGCCCCCAGGGCCAGCGAGGGCCTGGTCTTGAGGAATTCGGCCTTGCCGTCTTCCCTGATCAGGACGGGATGGTTGTGTCCGGCGTTCACGAAGGTGACGCGGCCGGTCTTGGTGTTCAGCTCGCCGGCCCACGCTGTGACGAACGTGTTGGAGGCGTTGCCCTCGCACAGGGCGTCATTTGCTTCGGCGAAGGCCTGCGACAGCGGCTTGCCGGTGTGTGCGGCACTCGTGATGAGGGTTTTTGCTCTCATCATGAACATCGCGGCGGGGACGCCTTTGCCGCTGACGTCGGCAATGAGGAAGAGAACGCGGTCTTTGCTCGTGAAGTAGAAGTCGTAGAAGTCGCCGCCGACCTCCTTGGCGGTTTCCATCGATGCCCATATGTCGAATCGATTCTCGTCCGGGAAGGGCGGGAAAACGTTGGGGAGGGCCGAAAGCTGGATGCTCTTCGCCATCTCCAGCTCCTTTGCCGCCTGTGCGTGCATCTGCTGGCGCACGAAAGCCGAGATCACGAAGCCGACGAGAAGGGCCACGAAAACGAGAGCCGCGCCGTTCAGGATCGCCGTGGAGCCCACAAGCACGTCGCGCTGCACGGCGGCCGATCCTTTTGGTATCATCACGTACACGGGGAAGGTTTCGATTTCCATTCTTTTCCAGTAGAACGTGTCGTCGGGCTCGATCCACTGGGATCCTTCGCGGTTCGGTTCTTCGTAGTCGGAAAGAACGAGTCCGGTCGCGGTGGTGACGACAATGCCGCCCGTGCCGCCGACGTGCCAGTTGCGGAACAGGTCTACGCAAGTGGAGCGGGTGAGTGACTGCAGGGCCTTTGCGTCGCAGCCGATTTCGAAGAATCCTCCGGCGTGCCGCCACACGCCGACGAACTTGCGCCAGTTGTTGTTCACGGCGTTGTTGCGGAACGGCTGGCAGTATTCGGTATCGCTCCCATCGACGAGACACATCATGTTGGCGGCCTCTCCGCCGGCCTCAGCAAAGTTGAATGCCGGTCTAGCATCTGTCGCTAGGTAGTCCGCGACCGACGAGCGGATTATGTCGCCCGCGTTGTCGGCTATGCTGATTTCGGTGACGCGCATTTCGTTCGCCAGAGTCTGGAGAGAGCGCGGATCGTCCGGATATCCTTCTTCCAGCGTTTCGCGAACGGCCATGCACACGCGCACGAGCCGCTCGTTGATGCAGTCGGTGAGTTCGTCCTGCACGTTTTTAAATGTGCGGTCGATGAGTTCGTAGGCGTCGTGCTTCGAGAGACCGTCATGAAGGCACCACGAGAAGATGAATGACAGTAGGAACGTGGCGAGCACGCTGCATGCCAGCTTCACGTAAAGGTTTCGGCGCTCCGTCATTTTACACCTCCTTCCTCTATGACGGCGTTTGCGGCGGACAGTACGTCGGGCCGCCGTTTGTCGACGGCCACTCCATAAATATCTTTCGTCTCGAGCGGCGTGACGAGAAGCTGCCCGTTCGAGTTTTCGGCCATCGCGACGAGCTGTATGGAATCGAAGAATATCGCGTCAACCTCGTTCCTTTCGAGAGCGGCGGCCGCATCGTCTAGCTTGTTGTAGCGCATTGGATCGCATCCGTGGAAACAGAGATAGAGGTCGTGCACGGAATCGGCCTCAACCGCTATGCGGAATGTGGCGATGCGCGACATGCGCGGCTTCTTTCCGTCCTTGCGGTACAAAAAGCACGCGCCGCCGTTGCCGTATGGCGTGGAGAAGTCGACGTCTCTCTGTCGCGCCTCGGTGATGATTATGGTGGCTATTCCAAGATCGGCCGTGCCGGCCTTGAGGCGCGGTATTATGTCGTTGAAGCGCACTCCCTCCACGACGAGTCCTCGGCCCAGCTTCGCGGCGATCCGGCGCGCGAGGTCGATGTCCGTTCCGACGATGGTCCCGGTCTCGTCGACGTAGGAGCATGGCGGATCGGTGGGGTACGTTACGAGCACCAGCGGACGCGAAGAATCCGCGATGCGTTGATCAAGGCTTTGCGCGGAGCGGTCCGAGCAGCCCGCGATGGCGACGAGCGCCAGAATGACCGGTATTCTCATAGCTTGAATGCGTTCCTGTTGAACCCTGTAGTTGTAAGATTCCTGCGCCCGGGAAGGTTTTCCATCAGGTTCGAGACCAGATAGCTCCTGAGCGACGACACCTTCGCGTCGGCGTCTGTGATGTCGAATATTTCGCCGTCGTCGCGAATGGTGACGTAAAGAGTGTCCTTCGCGCTGAAATCGAGCGTGACTTCCGCGCGGATGCGGCGGCCGGGATTGTGGTCCTTGACCAACAAGAGGGTTTCTTCCGCGAGGAGTGCGGCGATCGACGCCTTGCGCCCGCCCAAGTTGCGGCGCACCGCGAGGAACCGGTTTATCTTCCGCGATAGCGCGCAGACGGCGGCTTCATCTACAATGGTGTCGTAGACTCTCATTTTGCGAGCCCTTTCGCTGCTCAGGAAATGCGGCAGCGCCTTGCGCCCCCACTTGACTGCGATGAAGGCGGCTGTGGCTCCGAGCGCCGCATAGGGGGCGAGGGCCATCGCCATCCATACGCCGTTTGCGCCGAACATTTCGCCAAGGGCCGGGAAGAGGAGCAGGGGAGCGAAGAGCATGGCGCCGGCTGTCAGGGCCAAAGCTAGCGTTTCCTTTCCGAGGCATGTCCAATACATGTTGAAGAGAGCTACGACGGCGGTCCCGGCGAGACCCGCGGACACAATCCGCACCGCCTTGTGCGCTTCCGCGGCGAGCGCGGAATCGCCCATTCCGACGATGGCCGTCGCAATCTGCGGGAAGACGGCGAGAAGGACGGTTGCGAGAATTCCGGTCGCGAGCGATCCTGCCGTTGCATATCGCAAGATGCGCATGGCGAGCCTGTCGTTCTTTTCGCCGATGTATACGCTCGCAAGGGGCTGCATCGCCCTGGGAACGCCGTCGAACACTGCGGCGAGTTCCAGCACGGCGACGACTACGGCCAATACCGGCAGCATCTCCGCGCCAAGGCGCGATACGATGTAGAGATTGAGTGCCAGCATAAGCGCGGCCTGCGCAAGGCGGCTGGAGGCTTCGCCCATTGAGCATTTGCAGATTCTGAGCGTGTCCGCGAAAGAGAAGTGTTTCGCGAACCTGAGCGAATTCGTCTTTTTGCGGAAATGGAATGCGAGCACCGATATCGCGAGGATGTGCCCGACCGCGGTGCCGATGGCGCAGCCGGCGATTCCGAGGCGCATCGTTAGCGCGCATGAAACGGCGAAGTTCGCTGCGAGCTGGACCGCGTATGCCAGAATGCATATCTTCTCGTCGCCGTCGGCGTAGCATACGCACGAGAGGTAGAACGCGACCGGCTCCACAACCACGCACGGCAGGAACCACAGCCAGTACTCCTTTACGCCTTCGAGCACCGCGCCGTGCACTCCGAAAGCCTCGGCCGCCTTTTCCCTGAATACGGCAAGGGCGACCAGCGCCGCACCGCCGACCATCAGCGCGCTCCACAGCCCCTGCGTGAGGTATTCGCTCGCCCTGCGCCTGTCGAACCGGCCAGATTCCACCGCGAAGAGAACGCTCGTTCCCGTTCCGACGAGAAGGGCTAAGAACTCGACGAGGCACAACACCGGCTGCATGAGGTTCACCGCCGCGAGGGCGTCTTCGCCCAGCACGTGGCCGCAAACCGCCGAATCCACGAGATTCATCAAAAACTCGCAGACCATCGCGAACATCGCGGCGGGCAGAAACTTAAGGAACTTGTCAAGCGTGAACGTCATTTGTTTGCGGTAAGAATATCAAAATTTTCCCTCCGTGTCAATCCGCGGGAGAGGGGTTGCGGCAGATGGCTTTTTTTGATATACTTCTTCCCGACGAAAGCGGAGAACACCGAACACAAGGAGAAACAATGACCATTACCGACGTTGTGAAGATACTTGACGGCAAGCTCATCGCGGGCGACGCCACGAGCCCGCGCGCAGTGGGGGCGGTCGTAGCAAACGACCTGATGAGCGACGTTCTGTTGAGCGACTACGACGACATACTTCTCATAACATCCCTCGCAAGCGACCAGGCGATCCGCACCGCGCACATCGTCGGCGCGATGGGAGTGGTCATCCACAACGCGAAGCCGCTTTCCGAGACGATGATACAGGTCGCGAACGACCTCGCCATACCGCTCGTGTCGAGCCCGCTTTCGAAGTACGACTGCTGCGTAAGGATGCATGACGCGTTCCTCTCCGAGGAGAGAGGCTGATGTCGGACTACAATCCTGTCATATTGCAGGGCCAGCAGACGAGCGACGACGAGATACTGGCCAAGGTTCCGCTGGATGCGAAGGCTCTCGGCGGGGACTCGAGCGTCGTGATCATGGAGCTTCTGCAGCGCTTCAAGGTTCGCGACGTGATGAAGCGCAACTTGATAACGATTCCGCGCAAGTCGACGCTCCGCGAGGCGAAAAAGGTGTTGAAGGAGTACCGCATATCCGGCCTTCCCGTCAGCG
>JAGCPM010000052.1 GCA_017965685.1 Kiritimatiellia bacterium
CCTCCGCGCCGAACGTCTTTCCGGTGAGCCAGAAAAACATGTAGAGCGCGGGTGCTACGCCGAAGTTCACGAAATCGGCGAGGGAATCCAGTTCTGCGCCGAGCTTGGAACTCGCGTTGAGCAGCCTCGCCACGCGCCCGTCGATGCCATCGCACACGCAGGCCACCAGCAGTGCGCAAAGCGCATGCTCGAAACGGCCCTCGCTCGCCATCACGATGGAAGATATCCCAGCGCACGCTGCGAGCGATGTTATCATGTTCGGCAAAAGCGCCCTCAGCGGAATTCTGGGCTTCTTGTCGCGGTGCTGCCGCCGGCGTCTGCCTCTCAAACGGAATTTGCCCATCTCTACCTCTTGCGGGGCGGACCTATCAGCGCGCCATGGACTCTGCCGAGGGTCTTGGGGGCCTGCTCGACGAAACATTCGTCCTTCAGATTCTCAAGCACGCGGCTGATCACATCCTCGCCGATTTCGCGATGGGCGTTTTCGCGCCCGCGGAACTGCAGTGTGAGCTTCACCTTGCAACCCTCCTCGAGGAATCCGCGTATCTGCCTGAGCTTGTAGTCGAAGTCGTTCGTGTCGGTACCGGGATGGAACTTTACCTCCTTCACCTTCTGGGCCTTCTGGGCCTTGCGCTGCTTCTTCGCCTTGACGGACTCCTCGTACTTGAACTTTCCGTAGTCCATGATCTTGCAGACCGGAGGCTTCGCGTTCGGCGTGACCTCCACGAGATTGAGTCCGCGGTCCTGCGCCATGCGCAGGGCGTCGCGCGTCGGCATCACGCCGAGCATGTTGCCCATCGAGTCGAGAACGCGCACCTCGGGCACGCGAATCTTGAAGTCGACACGAGAAATGTTTGCTGCTGTTGGATAACCCACCCCTTCTTCGTTTTATGTTTTTGTTTACACCCTCTTCAGGACGGTCACCGTCCTGGAAGGCAAATATAGCCTGATTTGCTGGACGAGTTCCTCGCGGTCCTCGACGACAGCCGGAACGTATTCCTGCTCTGGCGCGATTCTGGACTGGCCGCCGAAACGCTCTTCGTCGGAATCCATTAAATGCGCCCACTTCGTCGCGGGCGGCACGAGCACACCGTAGTCCGTGTACGAGTTGACAGGATGGAAATTGAACACGAACATGAGCTCGCCGCGTATGAACGCCAGAACCTTGTCCGGCTCGTTCGCGAGGAGTTCCATCGGCCGCGCATCGAACGCGCCGCCTTCGCGCAAGGCCTTGAGCATCGCCTCGTCGAAGTCGGCAAGTGCCTTGAAACGCAGTTCATCGCTATCGCGAAGCGACCAGAGCCTTCTAGCGTGGCGGTAGCTCCAACCATTCTCCTTGCGCGGAAAATCTATCCATTCGGGATGGCCAAACTCGTTGCCCATGAAGTCGAGATATGCACCGCCGTTCAAGGCGCACGTCGCGAGCCTCGCCATCTTGTGGAGCGCTATCGCCCTTTCGACCTCGAGACCGTGCTGGCCCTTAGCCATGCCCCAGTATATTGCTGCGTCCGCGAGCTGGAAGAAGAACGTCTTTCCGCCTACGAGCGCCTGGTCGTGGCTCTCGACGTAGCTGACGACCTTCTCCTCGGCACGCTTGTTGGTGAGCTCCCAGTAGATTCCGCCCATCGGCCAGTCGTCGTCCTTCACCTTCTCGGCAAGCTTGAACCAGAAGTCCGGCTCGCCCATCGCCATGCGGTAGTCGAAGCCCATTCCGCAATCCTCGACCGGCGCGGCGCATCCGGGCATACCCGAGACATCCTCCGCTATCGTTATCGCATCGGGATTGACCTCGTGTATGACCCTGTTCGCCATCTGCAGATACGCCCACGCGTCGTCATCCATCGAACCGTTGAAGTACATCCCGTAGTTCGTGAACGCGTCGCCGAGGCCGTGATCCCAGAAGAGCATCGAGGTAACCCCGTCGAAGCGGTAGCCGTCGAAGCGGAACTCGTCGAGCCAGTATCGGCAGTTGGACAAAAGGAAGTGAAGCACGTCCGTCTTGCCGTAGTCGAAGCAACGCGAATCCCACGCAGTGTGCCAGCCTTTGGGGCCGGAGTGGAAGTACTGGTAGTCGGTGCCGTCGAACAGGCTCAGACCGTCGCGCTCGTTCTTGACAGCGTGCGAATGGACGAGGTCCATTATCACCCTTAGGCCCATCCCGTGCGCCGTGTCGATGAGGCTTTTCAACTCGTCCGGAGTTCCGAAACGCGAAGACGCGGCGTAGAAGCTACTCACGTGGTAGCCGAAGCTACCGTAGTACGGATGCTCCATCACCGCCATAAGCTGCACGGTGTTGTAGCCCGCCTTCTTGATGCGCGGCAGTATGTTGTCGCGGAACTCGGTGTAGCTCGCGACCTTCTCCTCTTCGGATGCCATTCCGACGTGCGCCTCGTAGATGAGGGTCGTGGGCGGCCGTTTCGGAGCGGCGTTTTTCCAGACGAACTTTTTCTTCGGCTCGTAGACCTGCGCACAGAAGAGGTTCGTCTCGGGGTCCTGCCTCACGTATCTTGCGTAAGCAGGAATCCTCTCGCCATGGCCGCCTTCCCAGCGCACGTCAAGACGGTAGTTATCGCCATGCTTCACGAGATCGGCGGGAATGGAACACTCCCACACGTCGGTCCCCTGTATCCGCATGCACTCAAACTGCGGGTCGCGCTGCCACTTGGAGAAATCACCGACGAGCCACATGCTCGTCGCGTTGGGCGCCCACTCGCGGAACATCCACCCCTTCTTCGTTCTGTGGAGCCCGTAATATTCGTGCGCGCTAGCCCAGTCGGAAAACTTCTGTTCGCCCGCCAGCTCCTTCGCCCTGGCGAATGCGTGCGCGGCCCTGCCTCGTATGGCCCCTTCGTACGGCTTGAGGTACGGATCGTCCAGAAGATGCGCCATGTCTACTTCGCTTCGTTTCTTACGAGCGGACGGTCGAGCATCTTCTCGTAGAGCTTGATATACTCTTTCGCGCACTCGTGGTGGTTGAAGCGCTTGACGGATTCAGACATTATGCGGCCGACTTCGCGCTCTCGAACCTCGCGGCCCTGCGCGTGGAATTCCATGGCCTGTTCCATTGCCCACATGAGTCCGCCGGAATCGTACGTATCAAACCGGAAGCCGTTGCCCCTGGACGCGTGCCAGTCGAGGGGCTCCACCGTGTCGTGCAGTCCGCCCGTGTTGTGCGCGATTGCGAGCGAGCCGTAGATAGGCGCCTGCATTTGGGGAAGCCCGCAAGGCTCGAAGAGCGACGGCATGAGCGTGAAGTCGCTCGCCGCGAAACCGAGTTGCGAAAGGCGTCCGTCGAAGTTGTGCACCGCCAAGCGGTTGCCGATTCCGTGGAACGACTGGATGTCCCAGAACGGCTGCTGGTACGGACCGTTCGCGATTATCGCAAGTTGCGCGCCGCGGTCGTGGTACTTGTCGAGGAAGCGGTAGATGATGTCGGTGAGGAGCTGCGGACCCTTCTGCACCGGATCGAGCCTGCTCGGCCAGAAGAAGAGCGGAGCGTCGGGATTCTCGTCGAGCCCAAGCGCGTGCTGCAACGCGAGTTTGTTCTTCCGCTTCGCCTCCCAGTGCGTGTCAGGACCGTACTGGAATGGTATCTTCTCGTCGGTCGCCGGATTGTCGGCGGAGTCGGGAGCGTTCAGAATACCTTCCGCGCAGCCTGCGTTGTACTTCGAGCGCATTTCGTTGCGGATCGAATCCGGCACGAAGTCGTGCCAGCCGTTCACGATCTCCTGAAGGAAGGTGGGACTGACGGTGTTAATGAAGTGCGCCGCGAAGCAGCCAGATGCCTGCAGGTCGATCGCATTGTTGTTGCGGCTCTCGTAGTAGTCGTACGGAGGATAGCTGTAGTAGAGGTGCTGCCAGAATTCGGCGCAGTCGATGCCGGCGTCCTCTGCATGGGCAAGGGTGAGCTTCTGTGTGTGGATGTTGTGGACCGTGAAGAGGCAGGGTATTCCCATTCTCCTTGCGGCCGCGGGGATGAGGCCCGTCATCCAGTCGTTGCAGTGTATTAGGTCCGGCTCGACGCGCGGAATGATGTTGTTTATCACTTCGCGCTGGAAGGCGAGCGCCAGCTTGAGGTTGCCGTCGCCGCGGTCATACACCGTATCGCGGTAGTAGAAGCAACGGTCCTCGGCAAGGTGTATACGCTCGTCGGAGAGGTGGTGCTTGTATTTTCTCAGTTCCTCCGAAACCAGTTGCGCGGTTTCGATATGGAACATGCGCCTGTAGTGCGGCAGCGCCACGTGCACGTCCGCGCCAAGCTGGTAGAGGGCCGCCGTCAACGACGCCGAAACGTCCGCCATGCCGCCCGCCTTGGCGGACATCTTGCCCGCAAGGTTGCCCATACCCTCCGGCAGATATGTAATCTCCGGCGTGACTATCAGGATTCTCGGATTCTTGCTGGCCATCTTTCGCTTCCTCCTTGATTTTCCCTCAAGCTATCGTTGCTATGGTCTGCCCTTTCGCGACAGCCTTGCCGTGTTCCGCGAGGAAGGTAATCCTCCCGGCGGCAGGCGCCTTGATCGGGTTGAAGAGTTTCATCGCCTCGACTACGCATACCGCGTCGCCCGCCTTGACGCTCGCTCCGTCCGCGGCCATCTGCGGCTTGCCCGGCGCGTCGGAACGGTAGAAAGTTCCATTCAGCGGCGCGAGAACCGGAGTGCCCGAAACAGCCTTCTCTTCCGCAGGCTTGGCCGCGGCGGATGATGCCGGCCGGGCGGACGCAACAGCCGCATCGGCCTTGCCAGCCTCTTCCACATCGGCAGGAATCGGCTCGCGGGTCTTGGGGTCGGCGTTGCGCCACTTGAAATAGCCAAGCGCGACCTCCGGGAAAAGCGCGTAGGAAAGGATGTCCTCTTCCGCCTTTATCATGTTGGGCGGGAGTTCCGCGGCCGCCATAAGAAGCCCCGGCTTCAGCAGGTCTGCGGGACGGCACTTTATTGGCTTCAGATCGCCAATGAGCC
>JAGCPM010000053.1 GCA_017965685.1 Kiritimatiellia bacterium
GAGCTCAAGGAGCAGACGCTTGATGCGATGGATCTCGAGAGGGAGCGCGGGATAACGATAAAATCCCATCCCGTCTCGATGCATTACGAGGCCAAGGACGGAAAGACCTACCTCTTCAACCTTCTGGACACCCCGGGCCACGTTGACTTCGCGTACGAGGTGTCGCGCTCGATGGGCGCGTGCGAGGGCGCGCTGCTGGTAGTGGACGCCGCGCAGGGCGTGGAGGCACAGACCGTCGCCAACACCTATTTCGCGCAGGACGCGCAGCTCGAGATAGTGCCCGTCCTCAACAAGGTCGATCTTCCTGGCGCGAACGTTGCGGAAACGAGTCGCGAGATAGAGGACATTCTCGCGATACCCATGGACGATCCGCTTCTCGTTTCGGCGAAGACGGGCATGGGGTGCCCCGAGGTTCTGGAAGCCATAGTGAAGAGAATCCCGCCGCCCAGGACGAACGGCAAGGACGCGCCGCTCAGGGCGCTCGTGTTCGACTCGGTATTCGACGAATTCCGCGGAGTGATAGTCTACGTCCGGATAATGGACGGCGCGATCAAGGCCGGGCAGGGCGTGACATTCATGGGCAGCAGGGTTTCCACGACCGTCCACGAAGTCGGCATATTCTCGCCGGACAAGAAGCCGGTCGACACCCTCGAGGCCGGGCAGGTCGGCTACATAGTCGGCACGGTGAAGGACCCGAGCGAAATCAAGATCGGCGATACCGTAACCACGACCAGGTTGGGCGCGACCGAGCCGCTGCCCGGATTCAAGGATATCCACCCGACCGTCTTCTGCGGCATATACCCGATGAGCACCGACGAGTTCGGCAAGGTCGAGGCCGGGCTCGAGAAGCTGCATCTGAATGACAGCGCGTTCACGTTCCACCACGAATCGTCGCTCGCGCTCGGTTTCGGTTTCAGGTGTGGATTCCTGGGACTTCTCCATATGGAGATCGTGCAGGAAAGACTGAGGCGCGAATTCGGGCTCGACATAATCTCCACTTCGCCGGGCGTAGTATACAGGCTCAAGATGAAATCGGGCGAGGAAAGAACGCTCGACAATCCCCTGCAAATGCCCGACCCGAGCGCGCTCGAATCGATATCCGAGCCGACGCTGAAGGCGCGAATCATAACGCCTTCCGAATCCATCGGCGACGTGATGAGAATTGTGATGGACAGGCGCGGACTCGTGGAGGCGACCGAGACCATCGACGCGAAAAGGGTGATGCTCCACTGCATGCTGCCCCTCAACGAGATACTCATCGACTTCCACGACACCCTCAAGTCTGTCAGTCACGGCTACGCCTCGATGGACTACGAGCCCGCCGGATACCAGATTTCCGACATCGTGAAGATGGACATTCTGCTGAACGGCGAGACAGTCGACGCGTTCGCTACGATGGTGCACCGCGACAAGGCGCGCGCGAGGGGGATACAGATGTGCAAGGCTCTTGCGGAGACGATACCCCCGCACCAGTTCAAGATTCCCGTTCAGGCCGCGATTGGTCGCGAGATAATAGCGCGCGAGGATATAAGGCCGTTCCGGAAGGACGTTCTCGCGAAGCTCTACGGCGGCGACGTGACGCGCAAGATGAAAGTCCTCGAAAAGCAGAAACGGGGCAAGGCGCGCATGAAGGAATTCGGCCACGTGAACGTGCCGCAGTCGGCGTTCATCGCGGTTCTCAAGGGCACCATAAAGGAATAGGAGGAACCATCATGGCGGAACTCATAGCGGCACTCGACGTGCAGACGCGGGAAGAGGCGGTAGCGCAGGTCAAGCGCATCGGCGACGGCGTAGGCTTCTACAAGATAGGCCTCGAATTGTTCACGGCCGAAGGGCCGGACGTGGTGAAGGCCGTGAAGGACCTCGGCAAGAAGGTGTTTTTGGACCTCAAGTTCCACGACATTCCCCGCACCGTCGAAAGAGCGGTCCGGTCTGGCGGCAAACTTGGCGTGGATCTTATGACGATCCATTCGGTCGGCGGCAAAGCCATGATCAGGGCCGCGGCCGGTGCGGCGGCCGAATTCGGCGAGGCGGGGCCGAAGATTCTCGCGGTTACGGTTCTCACTTCGCTCGACAGGAGCGATCTGGAGGATGTCGGCATAACAGGCCGCACTCCCGCCGACCAGGTAGCGGCGATGGCGAAATTCGCAACGGAAAACGGCGCGCACGGGCTGGTTTGCAGTCCTCTTGAAGTGGGTTCCCTTTTCAGGGCGCTCAAGGCCGGCACGCTTTTCATAACGCCGGGAGTCAGGCCGGCCGGTTCGGCCGTCGGCGACCAGAAGAGGGTCGCGACACCTGCGGACGCGGTCCGCGACGGCGCCACGCACTTGGTCGTCGGCAGGCCGATTCTCGCCGCGCCAGATCCCGCCGCCGCCGCCCGCGCCATCCTCGCCGAAATGTCCGCCTGATGGCAAGCATCCTCGAGTTCTCCGGTTTCATAGACGTGCACGTGCATTTCCGCGATCCGGGGATGCCGGAGGCGGAGACCACGGCGAGCGGACTCGCGGCCGCCGAAAAGGGCGGCTTCGCGCTCGTCGTGACGATGCCCAACACCAGTCCCGCCGGCGACAGCGTGGCGTGGGTGAAGGCCAATCTCGCCGCCAGAAGCGCGAACGGGACGCGGATAATCCCGTCGGCCTGCATAACGAAAGGCCGTCTCGGGCGCGAAGTCGCGGACCTCGAAAATCTCGCGGAGGCGGGCGCGGCGTTCTTCACGGACGACGGATCGTACGTTGCAGACGACCGCGTGATGGAAGAGGCGATGTTCCGCGCCAAGGCGTTGGGAATGGCGATTTGCGAGCATGCGATGGACCCGGCGGAATTGAAGGGCGGTGTCATACGGGACTGCCCGCTGGCGAGAAAACTGGGGCTTCCCGTCATCAGCGTGGAGACCGAGACAAAAGCCATAGAGCGCGATCTTTCCATATGCCGGACGACCGGCTGCCGGCTGCACATACAGCACATTTCGACCGCAAGAGGCGTGGAGCTCGTGCGGGGCGCACAGAAGGAGGGGTTGCTCGTCACGGCGGAGGCGACTCCGCACCATCTGCTCTTTTCGTGCGAGGAGCTCACTGCTGACGACGCGAATTTCAAGATGGCGCCGCCGCTCGGGAACGGCGAGGACCGCTCGGAATTGAGGAAAGCCGTGAAGGAAGGTGCGTTGATGTTCGCGACCGACCACGCTCCGCATCCAGCCGCCGCGAAGTCGCACGGGTTCGCGCGTTCCGCGAACGGAATACTCGGCCTCGAGACCGCCATTCCCGCGACGTACCGCGCTATGGTCGAGGAGGAGGGCATGCCCATCGACGCCTGGGCGAGGGCGTGGAGCGAAATGCCGCGCGCGATAATCCGCGGCGACATTGGCGAGCTTCCCCCGACGTGCGTCATCATCGGCGAAAGGCGCATGGTCAACGGTGGTTCGTTTGCCAGCCTGAGCCGCAATTCACCATATGGTTCGATGGTGTTCGATTGCTGGCCGGAAGCCCGGCGGAAGGGAGGCTGAGGTATGGATAAAGGCATGTTCGACAGGGCCGCAGGCTATCTGCCCGACGTCTGTTTCGAGAATCCGCCCGATCTGGGGATGGTTCTCGGGAGCGGCTGGAGCGACGCCCTCAAGGCCGATCGCACCATAGTCCGGATTCCCTACGCCGGCATACCGGAGTTGGGAGGCGCGACGGTCGCGGGGCACACCGGCGAATTCGTCCTTTGCGAGCGCCATGGCCGCAAGATCGCCGCGTGGCGCGGGCGCCGCCACTGGTACGAAGGCGTGCCGTGGGAAAGCGTGGTGATGCCGGTCGAGATATTGCGGCGGATGGGCTGCCAGAATCTGCTGCTCACGAACGCCTCCGGCGGAATCAATCCCGTGCTGAGGCCCGGCGATTTCGTGATTGTGCGCGACCACATAAACATGGTCGGGCTCAATCCCCTGATGGGGGCGCACCGCGAAGAGTGGGGCGACAGGTTTCCGGACATGACCGAAATATACTCGAAGCATTTCGCGGAGCTTCTGCACGCCGGGGCGAACAGACTCGACCTTAGAGTCATGGACGGCGTATACGCGTACACTTCGGGGCCCTGCTACGAGACTCCGGCGGAAGTGCAGTTCTACAAGGCGGTCGGCGCGGACGTCGTGGGGATGTCCACGGTGCCGGAGGCTATCTTCGCAAAGGCGTGCGGCTTCAGGATCGCGGGGATATCGCTCGTCTCGAATCTCGCGGCGGGGATTTCGCGGCGGCCGCTCGCGCACGAAGAGGTGGTGAACGCGGCGCAGGCGGCGAAGGAGCCGATGGGCGCGCTGATCGACGATTTCATCTCGCGCCTGTGAAGCTTTCCGACGCCATAGATTCCTTCGAGGCGCACCTGCGGTTCGAGCGCGAACTTTCCGAAAACACGTGCGTCTCCTACGCGAGCGATCTGCGCTTCTTCTCGGAGTGGCTCAAGGCTCGCGGAATCGGCGACGCCGGCGAAATCACGCGCGCGCACATTGTCGATTTCCTGGAATCCGAGCGCGACGGTGGAAAGAAATCGACTACCATGGCCAGGCGGCGCGCCGCAGTGAGAATGCTTACGCGCTACCTGAGCGAGAGAGGCATGATAAAAGAAGATCCTGCGGAACTTCTTGAATCCGCGAAGAAGGATCGCCCTCTACCGAGAGTCCTTTCGGAGGAGGAAACCTTCGCCATGATTGACGCCGTCGACGGCAAGGACCCTAGGTCGTTGCGCGACAGGGCGATGCTTGAGGTCCTTTACGGCGCGGGAATGCGAGTTTCTGAACTTTGCGGACTTCGCCTAGACGACATAACAGGCGACGGCGAGCTTTTCAGGATAACCGGCAAGGGCATGAAAGAGCGGATCGTCCCCGTTGGTTCTGCGGCGGGAAGGGCTCTCGAGGCGTATTTCGCCTCCGCCCGCGACACTTTCACGAAGGGCGACTCCGCCGAGAACCACGTTTTCGTGACCCGGCGCGGCGGAGCGTTCACGCGGCAGGGTGTCTTCAAGATATTGAAGGAAAGGGCTGCGAACGCCGGTATCGACCCCTCGCGCATCTCGCCGCATGTGCTCAGGCACTCGTTCGCCTCGCACATGCTCCAGCGTGGGGCGGACATCCGCGCAATACAGGAGCTCCTGGGCCACGCCGACATTGGCACAACCCAGGTATACACCCATGTTGACGTTTCGCGCTTCGCGGAAATACACCGCCTCCATCCAAGACACGACGAACAGGGAGAATAGGATGAAACTCAAGACAAACAGGGAATACGCCGCGAGGCATCTTTTCGTGACCGCCGTGATGCTCGCGCTGTCGTGCTGGTTCGGATTCGACGCGATAGTGCGCTATCCCGCGACTCCGGCGCGCGAGCTGTACGTCTCGATAGAGGCGGCCGAACCGCCGGAGGGCTTCAACCTTGATGCCTTCAAGGAGCAGAAGATACAGACCCAGTACGGTTTCGCCTTCCTGGCTTTTCTCGCCGCCGCAATAGTGGGCGTGAGGCTTTGGAACAGCTGGGCGTTCGGCTTCGAGTTCGGTGAAGACGGATTTTCCGTCGCCGGAAAGAAATTCCCCTATTCCGCGATGAAGGCCGTCGACATGAAAAAATGGGAGAAGCTTGGTCTTGTGCGCTTCACGGTGCTGGACGGCGGCAGGCCGCGCCGCATCACGCTCGATTCGTGGCACCATCTGGGCGTGAAGGAATTCGTGGAGAAGTCGGGATGCGGGGAATCTGGTGGGCTATAGTGGATTCGGACCACTGACCTCTTCCATGTCAAGGAAGCGCTCTAACCAACTGAGCTAATAGCCCCGAAACGGCATGTAGTATATCATAATCCGGCCTGATTCGTCAATGGGGTATTTTCAACTGAGCGAATAAAGCGCGAAACGCGAGGTTGACCCGCAAGGGCGGAATTTGATATACTACGAACAATCGAAAAACAGGGAGTGACATGAGCGAACTTGAAGAAGGTCTCGAACTGAAGCTAGACTTCACGAAGCTGGAAAAGGTCGGCGCGGGCGTGATACCCGTCGCGGTGCAGAATGCGGACACGAAGGAGGTGATCCTCGTGGCGTACACGAACGAGTACGCCATGAAGGAGTCTTTCGCGAAACGCAAGTTGATACTTTGGTCCACGAGCCGCAAGAAGCTGTGGTTCAAGGGCGAGACGAGCGGCGAGACGTTCGACCTTCTCGAAGCCTACGTCAACTGCGAGCAGAACTCGCTCGTGTACGTGGTGCGTCCCTGCAGGGGCGGAATCTGCCACACTAAGAACAGGAAGGGCGAGCCGCGCAACTGCTACTACAGGCGCATCGACTTCGACACGCTCGCGCTGACGAACGTCGATCCGTGACGTGCGGACC
>JAGCPM010000054.1 GCA_017965685.1 Kiritimatiellia bacterium
CTCGCCCCTGCCGCCGACCATCGAGAAGCCGTTGATGGACATCACGCACTCCACTTCGTTAGTCATCTCGAGGAGCATCCTGGTGGCCCTCATGCTGACTTCGCGCGAACGTTTCATCGTCGAGCCTTCGGGCAGTTCGAGCGCCACGAATATCACCTTTTGGTCCTCGTCGGGGAGGAACGACGTCTGCGTAGACTTGAACATCTGCCACGTGAGCAGCATTGTCAATACGAGCAGCATCGCCGCCAGAATGAGCCTCCTGGCGAGCCCCTTGGAAACTAATACGAACATTCTCTTGAACTTCTCTATGGCGAAGTTGAACCACGCGAGCGGCCCGTGCTTGAACGGCCTCGATTCCCTCAGCAGCAGCGAGCACAATGCCGGCGCAAGAGTCAGCGCGCAAAGTGTCGAGAAGCATACCGCCGCCGAGAGCGTCACTGAGAACTGCTGGTAGATGCGCCCCGTAATGCCGCTCATGAAGCCTACAGGAACGAATATGCCGAGAAGTACGAGAGTCGTTGCTATCACGGCGCCGGTAACGTCGTGCATCGCCTCGATTGTCGCTTCCTTCGCGTTGTAGCCCTTCGTTTCGATGAGGAACTGCACCCGCTCCACTACCACTATGCAGTCGTCCACCACAACTCCTATCGCGAGCACAAGCCCGAACAGCGTCAGTATGTTGATCGAGTAGTCCAGGACCGACATGAGTATGAAGGTCGAGCATATCGAAACGGGAATCGTGAGGCACGGGATGAGCGTGGCTCGCCAGTCCTGCAGGAACACGTAGCAGACCAGCACCACAAGGCCGAAGGTTATGAGCAGGGTCTGGACGATTTCCTTGATGCACATCCTAACGTACTCGGTTGCGTCGTACGGCACGGAGAAATCCATGTCTTCCGGGAACGATTCAGCGAGGTGCCGCATCTCGGCCATGAGAAGGTTCATGGATTTGATCGCGTTCGCGCCGGGCTTCTGGTTTACGGCGATGTTAATCGTGTTGCCGCCGTTGAGCTGGCCGGAGAAGGAGTAGTTCTGCTCGCCTATCTCGACTCGCGCGATGTCCTTTAGTTTTACTATGCCGCCGTTGGCGTCGCGCCTGACGACTATCTCGTTGAACTCTGCCGGGGTCATCAGGCGGCCTTTCGCGACGAGGGAATACGTGAATGCGCCGTGTTCCTTGGTGGGCGAGGCGCCCACCGCGCCGAGGGATGCCTGGATGTTCTGCTTCGAGATTGCGTTTATGACCTCTTCCGAGTTCATGCCCTGCGCCGCCATGCGTTGCGGGTCGAGCCAAACGCGTACGGCGAGTTTCGGTCCGTAGATCGTCACTTCGCCCACGCCCGGCACTCGCAGAAGGGCGGGCTGGATGTTCTGGTAGGCGTAGTCCGACAGCGCAAGTCGCGAATGGGTGCCGTTCGGCGAGCGGATCGCGAGGAAGCCTAGGAAGTCGGTGGACTGCGCCCTTACGCGCCCGCCGAGCTGTCTCGCCTCTGTCGGGAGCTTGGCCTCTGCCTGGGAAATGCGGTTCTGCACCTTGACGAGGTCCATGTCGCGGTCGGTGCCGACCTCGAAGGATATCGTCAGCGAGTAGGTGCCGTCGTCGCCGGAGTCGCTCGTCATGTAGATCATGTCGTCCACGCCGTTGACTTCGTCTTCAATCGGCGTGGCGATGGTGTTCATGACCTCGCGCGCGTTCGCGCCGGGATAGCTGTAACTTACCTTTATTTCCGGCGGCGTGAGCTGCGGATACTGCGCGATCGGCAGGTTGAATATCGCCATCACGCCCGCTATCGTGAGGACGATCGCGATGACCATCGCGAATCTGGGACGTTCGACGAACGTTCGCGAGAACGTCTTTATCTCGTCGACGGCCTTTCGTATCGAGAGCTTCATGGCCTCAGTCCTCTGCCACGCTGGGCTTGAAGTCCGGATCGATGTCCTCGTTCGGCGTGGGGGCCGTCTCGACAACCTTCATTCCGGCCTGCAGTTTGGCGACGCCGGAAATGACGACCTTCTCGCCGGCGGCGAGCCCCTCCAGAATCGGGCACCACCCCTTGTACGAATCGCGGGTCTTGACGATCCTCATCTCGACGGTCGAGTCGTCCTTCACGACCCATACAGCAACGTTTCCGCCGGCCGCGTCGAATATCGCCGTCTGCGGAACGCTTGGGAATTCGGGCGGCTGCTGGTAGTCCGCGAGAAGCGAGACATACGAGTTCGGTATGAGCATGCGGTCTGGATTGGGGAAGGAGAGCCGCATCTGTATCGTGGCCGTATCCCTGCTCATCGTGTTGTCGTCGAATGCCCACTGGCCCTGATGGTCGTATTCGCTGCCGTCGGCGAGTATGAGTCTAAGACGGTGCCTTGCCTCGACGCCTTTCCTCTGCGAATCGCGCCAGGCGATGTACGCGCGGTCTGTCATCGGAAAGGTGATGCGCATCGGGTCGATCTGCACTATCCTGGCGAGCGTGCCCTTGGAAGGGGCCACATAGTCGCCGATGTGCGCGGCGGTCTTGCCGATCTGTCCGGAAATCGGCGCGTAGACTTTTGTCTTCTTGAGGTCGTATTTCGCCACCTCGAGATTCGCCTCGGCCTGGAGCACTGTCGCGGCCGCCGACTTGTATTGCGCCTCCGCTTTGTCCTTTTCAGATTCCGGCACCGCCGAAGGATTCGTCTTGACGATGTTTTCCAGCCGGTTGAAGTACTTCTTGGCGTTTTCCTCGTTCGCCTTGGCGGCTTCGAGGTCGGCGAGACGCTGGTTGACTACCGCCTTGTAGCGCTCATCGTCGAGGACATAGAGAAGATCGCCCGCATTGACCTTGTCGCCTTCCTTGAATCTTATGTCTGTTATGTATCCGTCGACCTGCGGAAGAAGATCGACCTCCTGCACCGGTTCAGCGTGCGCGACGAATGTTTCCGGCTTGTTGTAGGGACGCACCTCGGCGCGCGCGGTGGCGACGGTTTGCGCCATTCCCGCCAATGCGGCCATCGGGTTGCCCGCGCTCTTTGGCGCCGGCCAATTGTCTTTCACTATCCAGCCGATGACTATGCAAACTGCGCAAGTCAGCATCTGGGCAGCCAATGCGGCAACTTTCTTCATTTTCTCTGTCTCCTTGTATGAGCCATAAATATGCATAGTATATCAAATATCGCCCCCCGCCGTCAAAGGCGGAAAGCGCTTGCCCGGCCCGTTTTATGCGGCTGCCGGATTGGTCAGCCCATCAGCTTGAAAATCTTCTTTAGCCCCTTGCGGGCGAGAGCACGAAGGGCGTCGAGGGATTCTTCCGTGAACGGATTGTGCTCCGCCGTGCCTTGAAGCTCCACATAACGCCCGTCATCCGTCATCACCACATTAAGGTCTACTTCGGCCGTCGAATCGTGCGCATAGTCTAGATCGAGCGTCGGCTTTCCGTCGCACACGCCTACCGATACCGCCGCGACGCGGTGGACTATCGGGTTTTCGGCGAGGGTTCCTTCCGCAAGAAGCTTGCCTATCGCGTCCTCAAGCGCGACCATCCCGCCCGTTATGGAGGCGCATCTTGTTCCGCCGTCGGCCTGGAGCACGTCGCAGTCGATGGTAATTTGTCTTTCACCCAGTTTCGATATGTCTACCGCAGCGCGCAGCGAGCGCCCGACGAGTCGCTGGATCTCCGTCGAGCGCGCGTCCTGCTTCAACTTCTTTATGTCCCTGTCTTTGCGTCCGCCGCCGGTTGAGGAAGGAAGCATGGAATATTCGGCCGTCACCCATCCCTTGCCGGTATCCTTCAGGAACGGCGGCACCTTCTCCTCTACGCTTGCCGTGCAAAGGACCCATGTGTCGCCCCATTTCACGAGCACGCTTCCTGCTGCGTGTTTCGTGAAGTTGCGCACGAACTCTATCGGACGCAACTGGTCGCTTTTTCTTGCCGCTGCCTTTTTCATGCCTGTCTCTCCTTGTCTGCTTGTTCCCTTGGTTTTAAAAAAGTATATCAAAATTTCTCCCGCCGCTTCAACCCCAATTTCACGGTTTTTGATATAATACCCGCTGGTGGCAATTGGCGCTTCGCGCGGACCACGGAAACTGGATGCAAGGCTAATC
>JAGCPM010000055.1 GCA_017965685.1 Kiritimatiellia bacterium
AACGGACGGCGTGGTCGAGATAATGAGCGTAAGCCGCGACCCCGGCTACAGGGCTAAGATCGCGGTGAGGACTTCCCAGGAAAACGTCGATCCCGTAGGCGCGTGCGTGGGGCAGAAGGGTTCGCGCGTGAGGGCCGTCGTAACCGAGCTCAACGGCGAGAAGATCGACATAGTAAGGTGGAACGAGGATATCCGCCAGTATGTGGCGCAGGCGCTCGCGCCGGCGAAGCTCGAGTCGATCGAAGTCGATCCTGTGATTCCGAACACCGTCCACGTTCTCGCACCGGCTGACCAGTATTCGCTCGCGATCGGCAAGCGCGGCCAGAACGTCCGCCTCACCTGCAAGCTTACCGGCTGGCACGTCGAGGTCAAGAAGTCGCTCGCCACGGCGAGCTTCGAGGACCAAAAGGCGGAGGCGATCAAGAACCTTGCCGACCTGCTGTCGATATCGAACAAGACGGCCACGACGATGGCGGACGCCGGATACCTCACGGTCGACGGAATCGTGGAAGAGGACGAGGCGAGCTTCATCGCCGCGACCGGCCTCGACGAAGTGACCGCGAAAGGCATCTATGCTGCCGCGAAGGCCGTTGTCGAGCTTATGGGCGCAGGCTCCGCAGAGCAGCCGGCGGCGCCCGCCGAGACGGAAGAGGTCGCGGAAGGAACGGCGGAGGCCGGGGAGTAAGATCGATATGAGAGTCTACGAACTGGCCAGAGAGGCGGGGACCACCAGCGCGGAAGTGCTCTCCATCGCCGAGCGGTGCGAAATCGATGCCACCAGCGCGATCAGCACGATAGACGATGGCGATCTTGGAACCTTGAGGGACGCGCTCGCGAAATCCGGCAAGAAAGACGTGTCGGCCAAGCGCCAATCGAAGAAGGCGAGGGCTGCGCAGCTGCAGGTCGCGGCGAAGGACGGCGAAAAGGCCGGGCTCGAAAGGCACCTCGCCATAGCTAAGGCGGCGCATGAAGGCAAGCAGTTGCCAACATTCAAGGCCGAAGAGCCGAAGGCACCTGATGCGGAAGCTCCGAAAGCTCCTGCCAAAGCGTCGAAGGCTCCTGTCGAAGAGCCGAAAAAGAAGGAGCTCGCTCCCGCGAGCGCGAGTGCGGCGGCGTCGGCCAAGAGCGCGCCTTTCAAGCTCGGACCCATTTCGATAAATCCGAAAAAGAAGCCGGCCCTCGCCCCCACAGGCGCCGGTGCGACGATAAAGGTGGGTCTTACCGCCAAGGGATTCAAGCCCCTCCAGAAGGCGCCTCCCGGCGGCGGCGGAATAAAGATCACCGTCGCCGCGCAGCCGAAGGTGCGCCCGCCGAAGGTCGTCGAATATGACGAGAACGACGGAACGCGCAGGGGCAAGAAGGACAAGGACGCGCGCGAGGCGTTCGAAAAGAGGCTTCGCAGGGACCGCGTCGGCGACAGGGCCGCGCCGATGCCGACGAGCAACATCAAACTCGACGAGACCAACAAGGAAATTTCCATACGCGGCGCGGTCGTCGTGAAGGATCTCGCCTCGAAGCTGAACATAAAGCCGAACCGCCTCATAGCGGACTTGATGGGGCTCAAGATTCTCGCCTCCATCAACCAAAGGGTCGAGCCGGACATAGCTACGAAGGTCGCCGCGAAGTACGGCTACAAGGTCACGATCGAAAAGTCGCGCGACAGGGCAGCCGCCAAGCCGGTCCTGAAGGCGATCGACGCGGACGACCTGATCCCGGACGATCCCGCAGACTCGCTGCGCCCGAGGGCGCCGGTAGTGACATTCCTCGGCCACGTCGACCATGGCAAGACCACCCTGATGGACTGGATCCGCAAGGAGCATGTCGCCGCCGGAGAGGCGGGCGGCATAACACAGCAGATTTCCGCCTACCAGGTCGAGATCGCGGGCAAGAAGATAACGTTCCTCGACACCCCCGGCCACGCCGCCTTCAGCGCGATGCGCGCGAGGGGCGCGCAGATAACGGATATCGCGGTTCTCATAATCGCGGCCGACGACGGCATAATGCCGCAGACCGAGGAGTGCATAAAGGTGGCGCGGCAGACGGGCGTCCAGATAATGGTCGCCATAACGAAGTGCGACAAGCCCACGGCCAATCCCGACCGCGTGAAGCAGCAGCTCCAGGCGAAGGGTCTCACGCCAGAAGACTGGGGCGGCGACATAATCTGCTGTCCCGTTTCCGGCGTCACGGGCGAGGGCGTGGATTCGCTTTTGGAGAACATTCTCGTGCAGGCGGAAGTCCTGGAACTGCAGGCCAATCCGGCCCGCCGCGCGAACGGCTACGTAATAGAGGCCGAACTGCAGCAGGGCCTCGGGCCGTGTGCGACGCTTCTTGTCACGGGCGGCACGCTTAAGGTCGGCGACGCGCTTCTCATTGGCGAGCATTTCGGCAAGGTGCGCGCGCTCATCGATGACCACGGCCGCAGGATAAAAGAGGCTCCGCCGGCGACGCCCGTCAAGGCGACCGGACTTTCCGGCGTGCCCGAAGCCGGTGCGGAGTTCAGGGTGATGCTCGACGAAAAGCGCGCCCGCACCCTCGCCGCCGAGGCAGCGCAGGAACGCAAGGAGCAGGAGCTCGCGCAGAACAAGACCTCTTCGCTGGACGCGCTTCTCTCGCGCATGGCCAAGGAGGGCAAGAAGGAGCTCAACGTCATCGTCAAGTCCGAGAACCAGGGCACGCTCGAGGCCGTCGTCGCCGCGCTTGAGGAGATCAAGAGCAAGAAGGTCGGCCTCAACGTGATCGGCACGGGCACTGGCAACGTTTCGCTCACTGACGTCAAGTCGGCGGCGGCGGGCAAGGCAATCGTCGTGGGCTTCGACATCGGCACCGATTCCGGAGTCCAGCAGCAGGCGAGGCACGACGGGGTTAGGATCAGTTCGTTCAGGATCATCTACGAGCTCATCGATTTCGTTAAGCAGTCAATGCTCGACCTTCTGCCTCCGGAATACAGGGAAGTCGTCCTCGGCCACGCCAGCATCAAGGCGATCTACGACATCGGCAAGATCGGCAAGATCGCAGGCTCCCAGATGTTGGACGGCAAGCTGGTCGCGAAGGAGAAGTACCGCGTGTTCCGCGGAAAGACCCTCGTCTGGGAAGGCAAGGTCACCACGCTCAGGCACTTCAAGGACGAAGTAAAGGAAGTCACCGGCCAGCAGGAGTGCGGCGTCTGCTTCGCCGGATTCGAGGATTTCCAGGAAGGCGACACCATCGAGTGCTTCGCGCTCGAGGAGCTGCCCAAGAGCCTGTAAGAGCCATGCCAGTACCTCGTCTCGACAGGGTGAATTCGCTTCTCCGGCGAGTGATTGCCGAGGAGATGTTCCACGTCATGCAGGGCGACAGCGTGGCGCCGGGGCTTATCACGGTGACTTCGGTCGCGTGCGGCAAGGACCTAAGGGACGCGACCGTGAACATTTCCGTGTTCGGCGACGACGCGCTCAAGGAGACGGCAATCAGGCATCTGCAGCACAACGCGCGCAAGTTACAGGCCGTCATTAACCGCGAGGTCCGGCTCAAGTTCACCCCCAGGCTGCTCTTCAAGCTGGACCGCTCGCTCGAGATGGGCGACGAGACCCTCGCCATACTCGACAGGCTCGAGAGGGAAGGGAAACCGGGTTCTACGGACGAAGCGTGAGGCGATGGCGAATCTCGTACAGCTGAAGATGCTTGAAGAGCTTTCCGGTTTCCTGCCGGTTGACAAGCCCGCAGGAATCGCGTTTTCTTCCGTCGTCAAGACGATCAAGCGCAAGTTCAATCTCGTGAAGGTCGGCCATGGCGGTTCGCTCGATGCGATGGCATCCGGGCTTTTCATCGTTCTTCTTGGGGACGCGAATCGCTACGCGAACGATTTGATGTCTGCCGACAGGACCTACGCCGGCGCCATGAAGCTCGGCCTCAGAACGAATACGCACGACATCCACGGCGAGACAATCTTCGACGCTTCCGCGACGGCGGAAGTTCCATCGCAGGCGCGGATAGCCGAGGTCCTGCCGGAGTTCAAAGGTGACATTTTCCAGACCGAGCCGCGCTTCTGCAGCGTCCGTCGCGAAGGGACTGCGGACTACACTGTCGCGGATACCGGCGAACACGGCCAGTTCCTGGGCCACGTGTACAGATTCTCCGTAATGCCGCCGGAGTTCTCTCTCAAGGCGTCAAAAAGCGTGATAGTGCGGACTCTCGTGAACGATTTCGGCGAAGCCCTCGGCACGGGCGCGGCGTTGTCCGCGCTGAGGCGGACGGCCGTCGGCAAGTTCACCGTCGGGGAGGCGATTCCGTTCGAGAAGTTGCTTGAGCTTTCGCCTTCGGAATTTGCCGCTTCGGTGATTCCCATACCCAAGGCGATGGCAAGATGATCGCCGCGGTCGGGTTCTTCGATGGCGTGCATCTCGGCCACCGGGTGATTCTGGAGGGGGCCGACACGGCGATAACCTTCGCGAACCACCCGCTTTCTGTCCTCGACCCCGCATCCGCGCCGAGGCTCATACTTCCCCTTCGCGACAAGATTGCTGCGATAAAATCGTGCGGCGTGAAGAATGTAATCGCGCTCGATTTCACCCCGGCGATGGCGGCGATGGCGGCGGAGGATTTCGCGAAGGAATATCTTTCGGCACATTCGACCGTCCGCGCCGGCGCAAACTGGCGTTTCGGCAAGGGCGGCGAAGGAGATGCCGGGACCCTCGAACGCTTGGGGATAAGGGCCGTAACCGTTCCGTACGCCACACATTCCGGCTTGCGCATATCTTCCTCCCGCATCCGCGAGGAGCTTTCGAAAGGGGATGTCGAAACGGCCGCATCGATGCTGGGCCGGCCTCTATCGTTCACGGCTGGCGTCAAGCGCGGCAAGGGAATCGGCGCGAAGATCGGCTATCCCACGGTCAATCTCGATTTCGGCGGCTTCACGCCCTGCCTTGCGAATGGCGTGTACGCCGTAAAACTGAATGGGAAACCGGGAGTCTCAAACTTCGGATTCGCACCTACGATGGGCGAAAAGGCGTGGCCGTCGCCGGAGATGGAGGTCAACCTTGCCGAACCGCCCGGAATGACGGCCGGCGATAGCGTGCGTATAGAAATGCTGCGTTTCATCAGGCCGGAAATGCGCTTTGATTCAATCGATGCGCTCAAGGAGCGGATAGCGAAGGATAGAGAGGTCGCGTTCGGATGATTCCCGCCCTCCTACTTGCAGCCGCCACGCTGGTTTCGCCCCAATACACAGGCAATACGTCCGCCGGGCGGCGCGAGGCAATGTGGTTCGAGCACGATGGCATTTCGACGAATCCCGCGAGTTGGTGGCGTTCACCTTGTAAACGCCCGGCGTCGTGACGGTAATGGAATTACCCGTGGCACCGGTGCTCCAAACGTAGCTGTTGCCGCCGGTCACGGAAATCGTGG
>JAGCPM010000056.1 GCA_017965685.1 Kiritimatiellia bacterium
AGCTTGTCGGCGACCTTGCCGCCGGCGACGGGAATGACCCTGACGGCGGTGGTTTTCTGGTTGACCATGCCGCTCGCGGCTTCATCGGCGATTATGCAGGAAATGGTGCTCGCTGAAGTGTCGCCGGGAATGGCGATCATGTCGAGCCCCACCGAACATACGCAGGTCATCGCCTCAAGCTTCTCGATTGTCAGCGCGCCGGCGTTCACGGCGTCTAGCATGCCTTGATCCTCGCTCACCGGAATAAACGCGCCTGAAAGCCCGCCCACGTAGCTGGAGGCCATGACGACGCCCTCCTTCACCTGGTCGTTCAAGAGGGCAAGCGCGGCCTGGGTTCCAGGCGCGCCGGGCTGCTCAAGGCCGATTTCCTTGAGGATGTCCGCGACGGAATCGCCGACTGCCGGTGTTGGCGCGAGGGACAGGTCGATTATCCCGAAAGGCACTCCGAGCCGCTTCGAGGCTTCCTGGGCGACGAGCTGGCCTACGCGGGTTATCTTGAAGGCGGTCTTCTTTATCGTTTCGCAAAGAGTCTCGAAATCGGCGCCGCGACAGCTGTTGCGCAGAACTGCATGGACGACGCCCGGGCCGGAAACACCGACATTGATGACGGCATCGGCCTCGCTGACGCCGAGGAAGGCACCGGCCATGAAAGGATTGTCGTCCGGGGCGTTGCAGAGCACGACAAGCTTAGCGCATCCGATCGAACCCTTGTCCTTCGTGCGCCAAGCCGTTTCCTTGACGATTTCGCCCATGAGACGGACGGCATCCATGTTGATTCCGGTCCGTGTCGAGCCGACGTTCACGCTGGAGCAGAGCCATTGCGTTACGGCCATCGCCTCCGGTATCGACCTTATGAGCATCTCGTCGGCGGCGGTCATCGCCTTCGAGACTATCGCAGAATATCCGCCGATGAAATTGACGCCGAGCCTTTTCGCGGTCCTGTCGAGGGTTTTCGCGATTCTCACGTAGTCGGCCGGCTTTTTGCAGCATCCCGCACCGACAAGCGAGACGGGGGTGACGGATATGCGCTTGTTGACTACGGCGACTCCGATTTCGGAGCCGATTGCATCGCCGGTCTTGACGAGGTCTTTCGCAAGACCGACCAGCTTCTTTTCGATCCGCACGCACGTTTCGGCGACGGTCGAGGACGCGCAGTCGAGCAGGTTCACGCCCATTGTGATGGTGCGGACGTCGAGGTTTTCCTCGAGCACCATCTTGTTCGTCTCGATCACTTCATTGAGGTTGATCATCGCGCGGCCCCCTCAGACGCGGTGCATCTTCTCGAATATCTCGGACTTCTGGCAGCTGACGCGCTGGCCTATGGCCGCTCCGATCTTCTCGAGGTCGGCCTTGAGCGCGTCGAACTTCTTCGCGCACTTCGAGCCGTCGACAATCATCATCATGTTGAAATAGCCGCCCAGGACAGTCTGGGAGATATCGAGTATGTTCGCATTCGCCTTCGCGAGGTATGTGCAAAGCTTGGCGAGGATGCCGACGCAATCCTTGCCAACGACCGTAATTATCACTTTCTTCATATTGGCGGGTAGTTTATCATATTCGCGCCCTCCGCGTCAACCCCGCATACGCAGACGTTAAAGCTACCTTAGCCCAGATTGCTTTTGCTTCTGGGAGTCTTGGAGTTTTTGAGTGCGAACTCTTGGCAAGCTAATTTGACAGCAGCAGGCGCACAGGAGCAAGAATTGCCGACTCTTTCTTGTACATCAGCATGTCTAAGATGAACGGAAGATAGATGGCGAGCATCGCTACGCCGAGAGCGGACTTGATGGGCATTGAAAGGAAGAACACGTTAAGCTGCGGCGCGGTGCGGTTCACAAGGCCCAGGCCCAATGTGGCGAGGAACATCACAATTATTACGGGCGCGGATATGACAACCGTGACGCGAAGCATTCCATCAAGAGCGCCCAAAATCTGCACATGAGCGTTGGGCGCGAAGACGATAGGCTCCACCATGAAGTCCGGCGGGAACGACGGCCAGACGGAATAGCTTGAATATATCGCCCCGAGAAACAAAAGCACCGCGCCACCGACGAAAAACAGCGTACTGACGAGTTGCGTGAAAAAGATGCCTGTAGTCGAAACCTGCGATCCAGAAAGCGGCGAATAGACCTCACCCATGGTCGCGCCGCGCTGGTTGTCGATGAAGTTGCCGACGTTTTCAGCAATCCAGAATGGACTGGCGGCGAAGAAACCGAGCAGAAAACCAATTACCGCCTCCTTGAACGCAACTAGAGAAAAAAGGCACCAGTTCGGTTCGCCCGGCGGCAAGGTGGCATGGATGTACGGAATCGCAATCATCGAAAAAGCGAATACCGCCGCCCTTCTCGCAACGCCGGGAATCATATTCTCGGTGAGAGCCGGACAGATGGCGAAAGCGCCGCCAATCCTCGCCATTGCCAGGATGGCCGCCAATATCCATCTGTGAAACTCGACGTAGGCCATCACCTTAGCAACGCGAAATGCGTGAAAATGTCCTGAGTGTAAAGGAGAAGCGACGAACCGAGCCAAGACGCGCAGGCGAGAAGCGTGAGCGAAATTGCGATGAGTTTCACCGCGAAGCCGAGCGTCTGCTCCTGTATCTGCGTGAGGGCCTGAAGAAGAGAAACCAGAATGCCTATCACCGTCGCCACCAGAATCGGTATGAGCGAGAGCCTAAGCACCAGCAACAGGCACGTCTGCGCGTAGTCCAGAAGCTGCGCCTGACTCATATCGCGTACCCCCTGACGAGTCCCTGGACGAGCAGAGTCCATCCATCAACCATAACGAATAACAGCAGCTTGAACGGCAATGATATGGTCACCGGCGAGACCATCATCATGCCCATCGCGAGAAGGATGTTCGAGACTATTATATCTATCGCGATGAACGGTAGATATACGAGAAAGCCGATCTGAAACGCCTTGGTGAGTTCGGACACGCAGAAGGAAGGAATCAGTATTGTAAAACTTTCCGGATCCACCGTCGCGGGCTCGTCAGGAGCCTGCGCCCAGAGACGCTCGGCGGTGTGGACGAAGAAAGCGCGCTCGCGGTCGGAGACATGCTGGGAAAGGAACGTGCGGAACGGTTCGGCAGCCTTCTCCATGTCGAAAGCAGAAAGCTGGATTGTCTCCGCCTTCTGGCTTTCGGCAATCGAATCCCACGACTTCTCCATCATAGGGGCCATTATATAGAACGTGAGTAACATCGCGAGCGCGTTCAAAACCATGTTCGGAGGTATCGACTGTATGCCGAGCGCATTACGGATGAGCGACATCACCACGACTATTTTCAGGTAGCTGGTTGCCACCATCGCCACGAACGGCAACAGCGAAAGCCCCACAAAGAGGACTATGAGCGTAAAGGGATTCGACTGGAACATGGCGCGCTACTCCTTGGCTTCAATGATCATTGCCGGATGATCTGCGACACGGTCCATACGGCCGGTAGCGAGAGTTTTGCCGTTACGAACGAGCCGCAAAGGCATCTGCATGGCAGTGGAACGCAACTCCGGCGCAGAAGACGCAGCGGCGTCGAATATCTCGCCTAGAGTCATTGCTTGCGGCTTCGTCTCAACGATACGAAAACGACCATCGTCAGCAAATCGCGACACGCCATTCTGGTCGATGGCGAAACGTCCGTCCGCCACCAGACGGGGCGGAACTGTTCCGCATTCAGGAATGAGCAGTGCATCACCAGTTGAAAGCGATGCGAAATCTGTGGCTGGAATCACGAACGAGGCGATTTCGACCTCCGCAGAAACCGGCGTCTCACGTACCGATGCATGAGAAACATCGACAAACCGGAGCTGCCCAAAGGCCGCGACTAGCGATTGGGAGCGCGTTATCGCAAAAGAAAGAAGAGGAGAGTTTCCCGAATACAGTTGTGCGCAAAGGAATTCGTCCGGTCCTGCGGCTTCGTCGGCGAGGCCTTCAACCTTGAGCTGACGTCTGGCCGCATTCTCTAGCAGCTGGAGAAGCGGACCACAATCCTTCTCGACTAGCGCGAGCAGGATTGGCGAAGGGACCTCCGTGCGAACAGACCATATCGCGTGCAGTTCTGGAAAGCACAGAGTATCGAAAATGGAAAGGACGTGCCGCTCGTTCTCCAGCCGGATTGTGACATCTAGAGTATCTGCGGGACGAAGCGCGTCAAGGCGCATTAAGCACGAGGTCTCGCCAAGACGGCACGGCATCGCCCATGCCGGTGACGCGAGAATAGAATCGGCTTTCGCGGTCGCCCGTTGCGGCAATGCAGCGAGAATTTCACCTGGTTTCATCTCTTGGATCCTTTCTGCCGGCGGCTGACAACTGCGGGGCGCGCGGTCCCGTCGCGGCCCGCCCGGCCACTGCGACGCTCACTTGCTGGAAAGCCGGAGCGTGCGCTGAAAGAGCGGCTTCCAACTGAGAGATTGCCTGCGCCACGGCCATAGCGGCCTGCGGCGTGGCGGGAACTATAGTAAGGGAAAGATGCCCCTCCTTCGCGACGAATTTGATCTCGGAACCATCCAGCACGGCGGGCTTCAGGCGAATAGTCATTTCGCCATCGCCTCCCGCAACCAGCGTCGGCGATACTTCAATCTCGCGCACGACGATTTCGACAATCTCGTTGACAGTCTCGACTATTGCCGCAGTCCGTGCAGACTGCACCGATTCCACTGCCTGCACCGTATCAGGCAAGACTGTCGCGGTCTCAGGTAGCGAAACTGCGACAGGCGATGGAGCTGCCTGCAAAACCACTTGCGACTCATCGCGTTCAGGCCGCTTAGGAGCGTCGGCAAGCTTTTTTGCCGGGATATTAGGCATTACCGGAGTTTCCGGCCTTTCCGGAGTTTCTGGAATTACAGAAATTGTCTGGGACACAGGAGTTCCCGAAATTACCGGAATATCTGAAATTACCGGAGCTGGCGAAATTGCTGGAACTGCCGGAGTTGCCGGAGCTATCGGAGCAACTAAAATGGCTGGAGTTGCCGAAACCATCGGTTTAGACTCTTGCGCAATTGGTTTTTCGATATAAGTCAACGGCTTTTCGGCAGTAACCAAAGGCTCTTCAACGGCAACAATCGATTTGTCGGCAACAACGACAGGCTTGTCGGCAACAATAACAGGCGTTTCAACCGGCGCTTCATGCACAACCGGCTTCACTGGAATATCCAGCGTTGCCGAAGTTGCCGGCCTTTCCGAAGTCTCTGGAATTACCGGAATATCCGAAACTGACGAAGCTGCTGAAGCTGCCGGAACTATTGGAGCAACTGAAATGGCTGGAGTTGCCGAAACCATCGGTTTAGACTCTTGCGCAATTGGTTTTTCGATAGCAGCCAAAGGCTTTTCCGCAGTGCCCAAAGGTTTTTCAACAGCAACAACAGGTTTGCCAGCAACAATAACAGGCTTGTCGGCGACAATAACAGGCGTTTCAACCAGTGCTTCGTGTGCAACCGGCTTGACTGTAATATCCGGCATTACCAGAACTACCGGCTTTTCTGGAATTACAGAAGTTACAGGAATTGCAGGTATGTCTAGAGACTCCGACTTTTCTGGAGTTTTCGGAATTACCGGAACGGCCGAAGATGCTGGAGCCGCTGAACCTATTGGAGGAGTAGGTGAAATGGCTGGAGCCGCCAATGTAACCTGTATTTCCGGAGTTGCAGGCATTCCCGAAGTTTCAGGCACAGCAATATCTGTCGCGGTGGCGGCAGGCATGGAACTTGCGACGAAACTAACGAGAGACCTCGGCATTGCGCATTCCGTATCGCTCCCGCCCGACGACATTGCAACCTTGAAGCGGCTCACGGCATCATGCGAGTGCGACCGCACAACAGGCGGCGCCACGAATTCTTCAGGAGCAGCAAAAAACGGCGGCAATGTAAGAGGTACAAGGCCTGAAGCGTCTGGTAGGACAAACTGCGGTGATATGGAATCCACAAACATCATATCTCCTGTTTCCTTACCATGAAATCTTCGAGTTCGCCTTCCGCACGTCGTTCCTGTTCGGCGGCATCGGCGGCAATCCAGATGCTGCGGTGCTCGTCTATCTTCATGCGATTCTTGGTGGCGAGCGTAAAATTCGCCCTCGCGACAGACTCGGCCTCTTTGCGTTTCACGACCTCGCCCTCAGCCTGTCGGACGTTGTCCAGTTTGAGCGCGCCTTCTTCGTCGATTCTCGCCACG
>JAGCPM010000057.1 GCA_017965685.1 Kiritimatiellia bacterium
ATTGTCATCTTCAGCGCATCTCCGTGCCGGGCTGGCTTGTCAACCCTGATTTTCCAGAACCGCCGGTTCGGCAACTTCGGGAACGGCGGGGCTGATGCGGCGGACCGTATCGAGCATCGCCTCTACCACCGCACTGGCGTTTTCGTCGTCCTTGACTTCTTCCTTCAAGGCTTCGATTGCCTTTACGCCGGCATCCCTGTCGCCCTTGAGCGCGACAATTCTTGCCGCGCCGAGCTTGGCGGTGAGCGCGTAGAGGCTGTCGGGATTCGCCTCGGCGAACGCGCCGAACGCGGCGAGCGCGCCATCGTAGTCCTCAAGCCCTTCGAGACACATCGCGATTCCGACGGCGGGAACGTCCTCGAAACCTTCCGGCCCCTTTCCGCCGAAAGACTCGTAAAGTTCCTTCGCCTCGGCATACCTGCCCGCGTCGTAGTAGCTCTTCGCGAGCCTCAACTTCAACGCGCCTTCGGCGGCCATCCCCGCATAGTCGGATACGGCGTCCTCGAGCTGTTCGGCGGAATACGCGGTAAGGACCGCATCGCCGGCGGCCACGCGCTTCGCCTCCCTGTGCGCGACGAACCCCTTGTACGCGACTACCGCGACAAGCGCCACCGCGACGATGGCGGCGGTTTTCTTCCCATCCTTCTCCCACCAGTCTATCAGGGGGACGAGTTCCTCTGGCATTTCCATCTTATTGTCCTTTCTCGTATATTTCGGCCCACCGGTCCAGAATCTTTTCGCTGCGGCCTTCGGCCCTGGCGACTATCCTGTTGTAGTCCAGCGCGTCCAGAAAATCCTTGCTGTGCACGAAGCGAGTTTTACCCGGCTTTGGCGGCTTTTCGAAGCGCCTGAGCGAATCGAAGAGTATGACGCCTGTGAAATAGACCGCCTTTGAGACCTTCACGCCATCGACCATCGCGCGCATGAGCCGCCTCGCCTCCTTTACCGTGTCCGTGCCCGGCTGCCCGGTCAAGTGCCGGAAAAGCCCCGTCAGAAGCACGGCGGTCCTGAGTCCGTTCGAGACCTCGTATTTCCTTTTCTCCATCGCCTTCTCGTATTCGTCCAGCGCGGCGAGGTATTTCCAGGCCGGACTCTTCGCGCCGCCGGACTCCGAAACATACTTCGAGAACTCCGGCACGAGATCGCCCATCAGACCAGATTCCCAAAGGAGCCTGAAAGCCTTTTCGCTTTCGCCGTAGGGGAAGAGCCTGTACACTTCTTCGCACACCCTCGGCTCGGCCGCCGCCTTTATCATCGGGTGGTGCTTCTTTATCGCCGCCCACGTCGCCTTCTCGATCTTGAAGCCGAGTCTGGACGAGAACTTTATCGCCCTCATCATCCTGACGGGATCTTCCTGGAAACGTATTTCAGGGTCGCCTATTGAGCGGATGATCTTCTTCTTTATGTCCTTCATCCCGCCAACGTAGTCTATGACGGAAAAGTCGGCGATGTTGTAGAAAAGTCCGTTGATTGTGAAGTCGCGCCTGTAGGCGTCCGTCGCAGGAGTGCCGAAGACGTTGTCTTCCTGAGGGCCTTCCGCCGCATGCTCGATTATCTCGCCAACGCTCTGCGAAGCCTGGCGGAAAGTGGCCGTCTCTATCACCTTGCCCCTGCCGAAGCAGACGTGCGCAAGGCGGAACCTGCGGCCGATTAGAAAGCAGTTGTGGAAAGCCTTCTTGACCTGCTGCGGACTCGCGCTGGTACCCACGTCAAAGTCTTTCGGCTTCCTGCCCATCAGAAGATCGCGGACCCCTCCGCCCACGAGATACGCGATGTATCCCAGATTGGAAAGGCGGTAGAGCACCTTCAGCGCGTCAGGGTCGATATCACGCCTCGAGACGCAATGGTCCTTGCGCTCGTAGATGACCGGCTTGGCCGCCGCGCCATTGCCCTTGGCCCGCTTCTTCAGGAACTGGAACATCACTTCTTCTGGTTCGCGGCGTCCTTTTTCGCCTTTGCTTCCCTGACCGCCGCTTCGAGCTGCTTTCTGGTGTCGATTACCGCCGCCGAGCCGGGTATGAGTTCGAGCGCCTTGTCCACGTTCGCCTTGGCTTCCGAGAACTTGCCGAGAGTCGTCTGTATGACGGCAAGGTTGTTGTAGACCGCCGCTTCATTGGGCTTGCGCTTGAGCACCCTCTTCAAGTACTCCTCCGCCCTTCCAAGCTGCTTCTCGCCAAGCTCGTACATGCCCATGGCGAAATTGCCGTCGGGATCGTCCTCGTCCTCTTCGAGTATCGGCTGCGCGTAAACCCTCGCCATCCTGAAATCGGCCCTTGCGAGCGACATCTGCAATCCCTCTCTGGGCGTGACCTTCTGCTGCATCTGCTCAATGCGCTTGGTGACAGTCCCGATGAGCTTCACATACGTCTCGTTCTTGGCGTTGAGATCGTTAGCGACTTCCACCTCCTGCATGGCGAGTATCGGCTCGCCCGCAAGGTCGTAGTTTTCGGCCCTGTACAGGTTCATTCGCGCAAGGCGCCACTGCACGGCAAGAAACTTGTCCTTCAGAATCTGGTCGCTGCAATCCTTTGTTCCGCCGCTCGCGTAGAGCGCGTTAACCCGATCGATAAGTTCCTTCGAATAGGCGATTCCAGCCTTCTTGACCTCTTCGTCCTTCCATCCTGCGGGACGCGACAGCAATCCGCCAATTGGAGGCATCGGCTTGCCGTCCCTCTTCCAGAGGTCGAAGCCCATCATCACGGCCGCGCTCTCTAGGGCTTCGGGCTTATCC
>JAGCPM010000058.1 GCA_017965685.1 Kiritimatiellia bacterium
ACCATGAGCGCAATCGCCACGACGAAGACCACGTATCCCGAGTAGTCATGGTAGAAACCGGTCGCGAAATCGCCGCTGGCCCACGTACCCACCATGCATATCGTAAGTATCCTCGCAACGTTGCCGAGAACCGCTATCGGAACCGAAAGCGCGAAAAGCAGAATCTTTCCCGCCCACGTCTTCTGCGTCAGATACGAATACGCGGCCGTGAGCGCCATGAGCGCGAATATCGACCTTAGCCCGCTACAAGGCTCGGCCACGTCGATCGCGAAAGAGCCGTCAATCGCCGAGATCATCGTGCCCTGCCGGACTACGTCCGCACCAACGCCATGCAGTATGCCGTAAGCCGTGCCGCTCGCGAGAAGTCTGAGATGCACCGTCACGACGTCGAGAAACGTCGCCAGCGGTATGCAGAAAAGTAGAAACAGCGCTGGGAACATCACGGTCTTCGCTGTCCTCCAGCCCATCACCGCCCAGACGAACGAAACAATCAATCCCGAGAACGCAACTATCTCAAACCTGACCTGCAACCCCCTCGCCCCCAAGAAACCGAGCGCCAGGCACGGAAGCATCAAGAGAAGCCCAAGGAACGAAGGAGCGCCGAACGACTCCGCTATCTTCTTACGTTCGGCCCAAATCACGTAAATCGAAAAGAGGGGCACATACCAGCCGAAGGACATATCCTCTTCCTTCGCGTTGAAAACCCCCGGCGCGTGGTTGAAGATGAGAGCCTGAAAGCCCCATATCATCGAGAGGAATCCAGCCGCGATTACCGCGAGTCGCATCTTCACGTTTCCCAAATCCGCACCTTTCCTGGTTTGGTGGTGGGGCAAGGATTCGAACCTTGGAAGGCGTAAGCCAGCAGATTTACAGTCTGCCCTCGTTGACCGCTTGAGTATCCCACCAACGAGAAAACGGCACGTAGTATACCAAATATCACGCGCCGCCGTCAATACCCTATTGCAAGAAAATCGTCTTTTCCCGCTTGCAAAGCTGAATGGCAACGCCCCATGGATCGCGCAGTATCGCCATATGGAACGCTGGATTTTCCAGCTTCAGCTGCTCGAGCGTGGCGCCGGCCGCGACGAGCCTGTCGACATCGGCCTTCACGTCATCCGAGACGAAAGCCACGTGGAAGGTCATCGAATTCATCGCCTTGTAGTCGGGTGCTGCGGGCGTTTCGCCCGTCCTGTAGACCTCGAGACCCATCACGCCGGTATCGTCCATGATGAATCCGGGATTGATGGAGACCCTGAAGCCCAGGTTCTCGCACCACCACTTCTTGAACGCCTCCGGCTCGGCGACGTCCACCGCCACGTGCTCGAGTTTCATGGATCAGCCCTCTGCTTCAAGTGCCGCGTCGACCTCGTCAGAGGTCTCCATATTGGTGTAGACATCCTGGACATCCTCGAGATCCTCGAGCATATCCACGAACTTGTTGATCGCCTTCGCGGTCGCCACATCGTTGACAGGATTCGTCATGTTGGGTATGAGCCCGATGTTCGAGTTCTCCTCGTCGATGGCGATCGAGGCCGCCTTGATGGCGTCCGTGACAGCCACAAAATCCGCCGGCTGGCACTTGACGGTGAATCCGCCATCCTCGCTAATAACGTCCTCGGCTCCAGCCTCAAGCGCGACTTCCATCACGCGGTCTTCGGTCACACCGTCCGCCGCGGGAATCATCACCTGCCCAAGCCTGTCGAAAAGGCGGCTCGCGCTGCCGGGTTTCGCAAGTTCAATGCCGTTCTTCTTGAACACATTGGAAACTTCCGCCGCCGCGCGGTTCTTGTTGTCCGTAAGAACGCGAACAACGACGGCCGTGCCGCCCTTGATGCCTTCGTACTGGGCGTCCACCATTTCGGCGGACTCGAGTTCGCCGGTGCCCTTCTTGATTGCGCGCTCGATGTTGTCGTTCGGCATCTGCGCCGCCTTCGCCTTCGCGATCAGCGTGCGAAGAGTCGGGTTGTTGGCGGGGTCGCCGCCCTTCGCCTTCACGACTATCGTAATTTCTTTGCCGAGCTTGGAGAATATCTTCCCCTTGCGCGCGTCCGCCGCGCCTTTCGCCCTCTTGATTGTCGCCCAGTGGCTGTGACCTGACATGTCGTCTTTCCTTTCGGATTTATTGTTGAGATGTACGGTTGAAAGCTTACGCCTTGTGGCGGTAGGTTATACGGCCCTTTGAGAGATCGTACGGCGATATTTCGACGGTGACGGTGTCGCCAATCGCTATCTTGATGAAGAATTTCCTCATCTTGCCGGAAATGTGCGCGAGCACTTCGTGCCCGTTTTCCAGCTGCACCTTGTACATAGTGGCCGGAAGCACTTTCGTGACGGTGCCGGTCACCTCTATCGCCTGGTCTTCTTCTTTTGCCATGTAGCGTTTGCCCTTTTTGCCTATAAACGTGTGTAGTATATCAAAAATCTCTCCTCTCCGTCAACCACATCGCCCGCTTTTCCGACGCACTGGCTGAAACTTTTATTCATTTGGCGGGTGGCGGGCGGCAGGTTCAAAATCAAGGAAGCCATTTGACGGGATCTATACCGTGCGCAGCCAGATATCGGTTAGCGGCCTTGAAGTGCCCGCAACCGAAGAAGCCCCTGTAGGCGGAAAGCGGCGAGGGATGGGCGCATTCAAGAACAAGATGGCGACTCCTGTCTATCGCAGCGCCCTTTCGGCGCGCGGGAGCACCCCATAGGAGGAATACCAGATGCTCGCGCCTTGCGTCAAGCGCCGCAACAACCGCATCGGTAAAGCGCTCCCATCCGTGCCCGGAATGGCTGGCTGGAAGGCCCGCAGAGACGGTGAGCGTGGCGTTGAGAAGAAGCACCCCATCCTCCGCCCAACGCGTGAGGTCGCCAGTGCTCTTGTCAATTTCGCGGCCGTATTCGGTCTCCAACTCCTTGTATATGTTCATCAGCGATGGCGGCGTGGGCGTAGGCGGCAGAACGGAAAAACAAAGCCCATGTGCCTGATTGGGACCATGGTAAGGGTCTTGACCAATGATTATCACCTTGACCTTCCAGAACGGAGTGCGGTTAAAAGCCTCGAATATGAAGCGCCCCGGAGGGTAGCACACACCGCTGCGGTATGCCTCTCGCACGAATGCGGCCAGCGAGGCGAAATAAGAACTGGCGAATTCGTCTCGCAAGACTTCCTTCCACGATGGCTCTATCTTTACGTCCATATCGCCTCTTGTTCAAAACCGGATGCGTGGTGGCCAGGAGCGGGATCGAACCGCTGACACACGGATTTTCAGTCCGTTGCTCTACCAACTGAGCTACCTAGCCAAATTTGAATGGTAGGGGCGCAGTGATTCGAACCCTGGACCCAGTGATTAAGAGTCACTTGCTCTAGCCAGCTGAGCTACGCCCCCATTCACCGTTCGGATGGAGCGAGCTAAGGGACTCGAACCCTCGACAACCACCTTGGCAAGGTGGCACTCTACCAACTGAGTTAAGCTCGCCTGTTACCCGAAAACAAGGTGTAGTATATCAAAAAACTCGTCGGACCGTCAAGGGGGTATTTTAAGAAAAATGCAACAGTCGTTTGACATAGTAAATGCAACACCTTGGGTTTGGGGGTGCCGCATTCAAATCCCATTACGGCATGACCTTGCAAGCCTACCGATCCCGGCACAAAGGCCTCGCCGAACCTCCAGCGTAGCTTTTCAGTCTGACGCTATTCCGGCTGGCGTGGAGACGATTTTATCCGCCTCGCGCAATTCCTCAGGCGTGCCGTACCCCCATGCGACCGCGATGGAGTCGATATCGTTTTCGCGCGCCGCAGTAAAGTCGTTGCGGGTATCGCCGACCATGACGCAATCGTGCGAATTGGCGCCAAGCTCCTTGAGGATGAATGCAAGAAGCTGCGGCTTG
>JAGCPM010000059.1 GCA_017965685.1 Kiritimatiellia bacterium
CCGCGTATTCATAAACTCGCTCCTCTCGGCATCATGTCAGCGCATCCAGCCTTCAATCTTGAAAATGCGCTCGGTCAGCTTGCGCTCTGGGCCGCCGGAATCCGGCTTGAACCACGCCTCGATACGCGCGGCATAGTATTGCCCCCAGTTGCCCTCGTATATCGTGAACTCCGTCCCCGCGAAAAACTTTTCCTCGGAGTCGCCAGACCATCCGATGCGTTCCGCCGAGCGGCGCGACAGACGATCCGTCGAAAGCGGCGTCCCTTTCGTCACCTCGAACGCCTTTAGATAGACTTCGCCCGCTTCGCCTGGATTCGCCCAAAGCTCGTAATGGTAAATGCCGCCCTGCATCCCCTTGTGCAATTCAAGCGAAACATCGCCGCGCCTGACAGCCCCATCCGGCAAAAGCGCGCGCCACGTCGCATCGTCGGCTTGGGCGAGTGCGTCAAACTCGTCGCGCAGAAACGCGAGCGTCGCCTTTGTGATTCGCCGCTCTTTCCCGTTGCACTGCTCTAGGACTTCCACGCGCACCCCATCTCCGCAGAATGCAACACTGCTTTCCCTCTTTCCAAACCCGTGTTCGCATTTCCAAGGCTTCAAATTCTCCTCGCACACAAGCGGCAGACGCTTGAGCCGATATCGCGGCGTGAAGTCACCAAACAGGATGGCCGTCCGCGTTTGGTACGTCGTCTGCTTCTGGTACGCCTTGTCGTCGTCAGACGGATTGAACCGGTCGCCTTTCACCTTTCCGAACGACGAATAGCAACCGCCCGTCGAAACCCATGTTCCGCCGAGTTTCCAACGCCGAGTGGCATATAGTTTACCGTCTCCAACCGAAAGCAGCCAGCCAGGATGCGCCGCGAGATACGCAACAAGGACGTCAAGCCGCTCCGACGCCAACTTTTGCAACGCACCTAGTTCCGCCTTGACAACCGTGTTCGTGCCGCCTTTTGTTTCAAGCGCGGCAAGGACTGCCCGCGAAAACGCATCGCCACCTTCAGTCGTGCCAAAGTGCGGATATACGTCCTTGCCGGGTTCTGCTATGTCGATTCCTTCCGGAATCTTCAAGTCGTCTGCAAAGTGATCGCCATCGAGCCTGCCATAGCCCGACATGCACAGCACTGTGACCGCAATCGTGGCAAACATTATTTTCATATTCATTTGTCCGCTCCTTTCGTCTTGTCCGCGACGGCCCGCGCAAACATCATCCGCGTATTCATGAGTTCGCTCCTTTCGACTGTTTCAATCATTCCTCGGATGAACGCAAGAGCATTGCGCTACGCAAAAAGTCGAACAACTCTTCCGCGCCCTTCCGCGTTCCGCATTGGCAGATTCGCTCCGACCTGCGGCTTGCCTTGTTTCTCACCGACACCACCCATTCGTCGCACGACGATTTCCGGGAATTGCGCGCTCCCATGGGCCTTGGCGCATCGATTGCACCGTTCGTAATGTGGACGAGTTGCGGATTGTCGATTTCTCCAAGATTCCAACGCCACTTCCTCAATGTCATACCAAAGAGAGTGGACTTGCGAGAAAGGTTCGCGCCGTCGGCAACCCATGTATCGATGCCGAAGAACGCATAGAGGACAATCACACCAAAGAGAAGCCCAGCAGGGACAAATGCCTCGCACAAATAAAATAGCACACGGTCATCCCCTGTGAAAAGCAGACGAAGCGATTGCCCCTGCTCGACCAGTTCGCTGCACAGCATATACATGATCGCACATCCGACGGAGAAAAGACCAATCGGTATCATCGCAATCGCCACCCTGACAATGCATGGTATTGTCGTCAAATTGTCGTACTGCCGTTGAACAAGTTGCATCTTCATGCTCCCGCTCCTTTCGTCTTGTCCGCGACGGCCCGCGCAAACATCATCCGCGTATTCATGAGTTCTTTCCTTTCACTTCAATGGTATGCGGTAGGACGAGGCGACGGAAAGGCCGCTCTTGAAAGTGACCGTCGCACGGAAGTAGTGGCGGAATCGGGCCTGGCAATCCGACGCTATGCGCGGCATTTCAAGCGACACGCGCCCCGCCGCAAGTTCCATTGGGTGGAAAAATTCCTTTGCATCGTTCACTCTGCCAGGAGGCGCACCGAGAGTTCTTCTATTCCGAGAGACGGCCTCATCTATCGCCGTGGCAAACTCAACACGCTTGACATTCTCCGCATCACCCTTGAATTCATATTCAAACGCCGCCCTCTCGCCTTCCTTCAGCACGCCGCCCATAAGCCGCACCTCGTAGCATGGCCGCAGATGCTTCCATACAAGCCTGAAGAAATACACCGTCATCGCAATGCCGATAAGCGAAAAGACCACGCCTATGACAATCCCAGAATTGAATCCTTTTTCGGAATAAGCACGTACGGCATCTACAAGGCCATAAAATGCGGCGGCGTCCCAACCACAGCACCAGATCGCCATGAACACCATACCCTGTGGCAATACGCGCCGCAGCCTCACGCCCTCCGCCGCAATCATCCGCTCGTGCGCTTCGCGCTTCTTGCCTCGCGTTTTAAGCCACTTGAAAAGGCCTATGATTGGTGAAACGACAAACCCCACAACAAAAAAGGCTGTGACAGCAACAGCAATCCAATTCCCACGCTCGGCACCGGGACTCAACACAGTCTTTATCTCTTGGCAAAATAGCGGCAGCACGAAAATAAGTCCAACCACGACGAACGCAATCCCGCCCAGCACGTTCGCAACCTTCATCACCGGCGGCATATCCTTGAAGCGCGGCGTAGAGAAACCTCCGCCGACGCCCATGTTCTGGCGCTCCCACTCGAAGCCACTGCGCCACTCGCCGCGCCCAGCCAACTCGTCGAGAAACACGCGCTCAACATCGTCCGCGCTAACGCGGCGCGAACAGTGGTAGAGATAGCCGTTCTTGCCATCGCG
>JAGCPM010000060.1 GCA_017965685.1 Kiritimatiellia bacterium
CTTGCCCATTCCCGGAAACCCTGCTTTACGCGTCCGTTGTATGGATCTGGACCCGATTCCCTGTTAAGTTCGGGCATGAAGAAGCCGGTCTTCGCTCCGTAGGCGAAGAGCGGATAGCGCTTCGCATCGAGAACCTTGAGTCCGAGGTCGCTCCCCGGGTCGGCGCCCATGTGGTGGCCGTGGTCGTAGATGGATTCTCGAATCTCCGGATATTTCGCGAGAAGCGGCGGAAGAGACATGATTGTCTCGGGCCTGAAGAATCCCTCGGGACATTGCGTGAGGAAACCGAGGCGTATCGCCTCCCGGAGCCAGCTGAAGGACGACTCGCACAATTCTGGTGCGATGTGTACGCCGTCGCCGCGTTCGCTTCCGCGCACGATTGTCGACGAATGGAGTACGCTCGCGAGCGTCGTGCCGTGCAGCTTCGAGAGCCACAGTCCAAGAGGAGTCGCATAGACGCCGCCGCATTCGTTGCCGTCCGATATCCAGTAGAACGGCCTGCCGTCCCTGAGAAGCATGCCGTCCTTCGCCTCGAACGTGAAGCGCTCTATCATCGGCACGGGCTCGACGTCCTTGTCGATCTTCTGCACGTCCACGGCAACTGGAGGCGTCGGCGCGGCGAAAGCCGTGCTGAATGTTACCAGTGTTGCCAGTGTTACCAATGCCAATTCCCCTTTACACGTTCTCATCTTCCTTCGCGAATGTCGGCGACGCGCAGCTTCGCGTCACTCCCCGGAATGAAGCGGACGAGATGCGTCGCATGTCCATAGACGCGCGTCTTGTAGACACCCTTCGCTGTCCCCTCGTCCTTTTGTCGCCAGCAGTCGCGGACCTTCCACTCGCCTTCCATTCCAGCCGCCGCCATGTCGAAGGGGATTTCGCGCTCGTCCAGGCCATAGTTCAAAAGACCAACCGCAATGGATCCGTCTGCAAGCGGACGCGCCCAGACATCGTACCCGCCCTTGTCCACGATGCACGCCGCCGCCTTCCCGAGCGGATCCTGGTCGATTGCAATCACCTCGTCGTTCCTGAGAAGCGAGAGCGTGAAGTCGTCCAGCTTCGTCATGTCGCAGCCAATCATAAGGGGAGCTGCCGCAAGCGCCCAGAGCGATATGTGCGTGTACTGTTCGTTAGGCGCGAGACGGCTTCCCTTGAACTCGTTCCAGCACATGGGTCCTACGCAGAGCATGTCAGGGTCGTTCCATCCACCCGGCTCAGCGTGACGCCATTGCGTCTTGAGAACCTTTACCGCGTTCGCGATGGACGACCACCTGTCGAACACGTCGCCTGTCGTGCGCCAGCTCTGTCCGCCAACCTTTACGCCCCAGGTGCCCACGTCGTCATTCCCGTACTGGCAGAGCGAGAACAAGATGTCGCGGTCCTGCGCCTTCAGCGCATCGCCCATGATGCGATAGGGACGCATTGCGCGTTCCACGCCTTCGCCAGTCGCGACGCTCCCGTAGCTGCACCAGTCGTGCTTCAGGTAGTCAAAGCCCCATTCGGCATAGGTCTTCGCATCCTGCGCCTCGTGCTGCCAGCTGCCTTCGCATCCTCCGCATGTCTTTGGCCCTGGCGAAGAATATATCCCGGCCTTGAATCCCTTGGAGTGTATGTAGTCCACGAGCCCCTTCATATCCGGAAAGCGCTTGTTCGTGTTGACCTTTCCGTTCTCGTCCCGCACAGGACCGTGGAGTTCCTTCATCCACGACGTTGGCTTGTTTTGCCAGAAGTCGTCGATGTTGACGTAGGCCCAACCATGCTCGGCAAGCCCGGTCTTCTCGAACGCATCCGCCGCTTTGCGGACATCGTCGGCGGTCACATTCCAGGAGAAGCAGTTCCAGCTGTTCCAGCCCATCGCGGGGGTAAGCGATATCTTGTCGCCAACCTTGATCGTGAGGTCGCGGCAATCGCGCCCTTCGCTGTTTTCGGCGACAATGGCAAGCTTGTACTCGCCTGGCTGATCAATTGCGCCAGTAATCACATGCGTCACCGGATCGAAGGTTATTTTTTTGCCGCAAAGGACGCAGAGATCGCAAAGACATTCACTACAGCTCTTTGCGCACTTTGTGTTCTTTGCGGCTAAGGAAATCTTCATCGGCCGCTGGCCGGTGACGGGTACGCGGTAGATGATCGGATGTCCGGGTCTCACGCCGTAGACGACAGGCCCGTTGATGCGCGGTTTTGCGCTCTCCGGAGGCGTAAGAATGCCAAGCTGTGGCGTGTGCATCCTGACATCGTTCGGCGGATACTTCCCGTCGGCAAACTCGAAGACGGTTCCGAACGCCCATCCAGCCATGATGCCGTCAGCGCCGGACACCTCAAGGACGACGGACTCAAGGCCCGTCAGTTCCACCGTCGCATCAAGCTTCACGCCTTTCTTGACGCCGGACTTCTCCCACAGCGTCTTTCCGTCAGGGGAGACTATGCGGAATGACGCAGGTTCGTCCACCTCGTTGCGGCAGTCGACGCCGCAGACTGCGTTAAGCGAAACTGCACCGCCGCCAAGCGGGATCGTGACTCGACTGGGCGTCTTGACGCAAAGCGAAGCCCAGTACTTCTTCCCCGCAAGGCACACGTCTCCAAGCCGCGATCCGTTCGGCCCGGCCTCGTCGCCGATGTCCATCATCGGGATGTCGTATTTCAAGACTGCGTTGGCAGAGATCGCGGCCAAGGCGGCGGCGAGCACGATTCTGCGTTTGCCGTTTATTTTGTTGCTGCTCATTTTGGATTGCCATCCTGATTGAGAAGCCTGGCGGTTTCTGCGGAGTCTGCATCGGATTCCAGCAACTCTTCCGGCACGTCGTTTCCGGAGCCGCCGACGATCCGGATCTTCCCGGCGCAGGGAAGCGGCTCCCAGACGGAACCGCAGGACACCACCATGTTGTCGCGGAACGTCACGCGGCTCGCGTTCTCCGCCAACAGGACGAGCCCGCGCGGATTCACAAACGTGTTTTTCTCGATCAGCATGTCGCATACCGCGTCCGGAGACGGCTTGACCTTGCGCCCGGCGGCCTTGTTCGCGGCTACCTGCCGCGCAAAGCCGGGATGCGTGATAGGAACGCTGTCGTCCATGCGCGAATACTCCGGCGGCAAGAGCATCGACACGGTTATCTGCGGCGCGTTCGGCAATACGTGCCAGCTGTTGTCCGCAAGGCAGTTCTCGAAGCGGCAGTTCCTCACGACTATGTTGGAGCATCCGATCCCCTCGCACCAGACGTTGTAAGAATAGCACGTCATGAACTTGAGGGGGAGCCCGGACATCGGACCGAACGTGCAGCCGTCGAACGTGACGTTGTTGCACTGGACGAGTCCCCGCGCCCATGGGGAATCGTGGAACCAACAGTCCTTGAAGAGGAAATTCTCCGACGCGTATTCGTCGTCGATCAAGACGAACAGCATACCCTTCTGCTCCGGAAGATCGCGGTCGAACGTGACGGATTCGCCGTCGATTTTCACGATGTTGCCGGTCCATCCGGCATCGGAATAATCTTCGTGGCGGAGCCTTATCCGTGTGCCCGGGCCGAACCCTGTATAGCCGATGCCGCGGCTGTTCACGACCTCCACCGTGCGCGCGGAGCGCTTCTGCGCTATCTGCGTGCGGTCGTGGATGTTGAAGTAGTCGTCCTGGTTCATCGCCACTTCACATCCGATCATCTTGCCGCAGCCTCGCGACCGGATGAAATGGTGCGCATCGGCGGTGGATGTGACGGGACGGCGTTCGCCCGGCTTCGGGCGGATGTTGAAGTTCACGAGCTGCCAGTATTTCTGGGCGCCGCGCGTCTCTATGCCGAAGCCCCGGCACGCCCAGAGATCGACATTCCTCAGGGTGAAGTGTTCGTTCGAGTCGAGGACGAATCCGTTGAGTCCGTAGTAGCTGTGCGACAGCGTGAACGTGCCGCCTTCGCGCAGCCTCCGCACGTATTCGCGGTTCTTGCCGGAGCCGCACAAGCCCGCCTGCTCCTCGGGAAAGAATCCATAGTCCGGACGCACCGCCGGCCACACCCTGAGGCGCGTCGGCGAAAGCCATTCGCTCTTCGAACCGATGCAACCGAGCGAGGTGCCGAGCATGTAGCGCGGACCGTTTGAGACGTCCATCCGCGAGCCGGACTTGCCGGAAGTGAACGGCGTCAGCAACTGGATGGGGACATGCTGCGGATACTTTGGATGCGGGCCTTCAAGTTCGAAGTCGGCCCACGAGGAGTTTTCTTTGCCGTTGTCCACGTGTTTCCCGACACACCGGCACCACACCGCGAGAGGGTCCGTCTCCCAGTCCCAATCCATGTTGAAGTTCTCGACAACCGTGCGGCGGCAGCCTCGCACCGTCACGTTCGCGCCGTATTCGAGAAGCGTGTCCTGCGAAGGAAGCGGCTCGTGGTCGCGGCGGAAGACGAGCGTCGCGCCTTTGCCGTCAAACGTGAAGTCCTCAAAGCCTTCGATGGCGATGCCCTTCTCGCCGCAAGTCCGCTCGAAGCAGCGGTATGTCCCAGGCGCGAGCTCGACACGGGCGGCTCCGGTCCTCTTCGCCTCTGCGAGCGCGGCGTCTATGGCGACGATGTTGTTCTCGTTCGTCTCGGAAAATCCGAAGTCAGCCGCCTTGACCACAGCGCCATTCGACGCACGCGGCAGTTCAATCTCGAAATCGGGGCATCCCGCCGGCTGCCCATTCTCCGTGGCGTCGGCGAGATGCTCGAGCGCGAATGCGGCCGCGACCGTGCAGTTGAGCCAGCCGCCGCGCCGGTCTTTGAGCTGCTTTTCGACCCAATCCCGGGTCCAGACCGTCGGAATGTCGCCAAACTCGAACTGGGCGCGCGTGATTGAATCCCCCAGCGCCTTCGCTTTCGCAAGGTCGAGAGGAGTCTTCGTCGCCCTGTAGAACGCAAGATAGGCTTCGATCATCTTTGCGACTGACGCGTCGACCGGCACATTGTAGTTCTGCTGTTCGCACACGCAAGGGAACACCGTCCATTCCTGATGCTGCCCGGGCCGCTCCCAATGGACGAACAGGTCCTCGCCGAACTCAAGCAACTTCCGGGCTTCCTCCGCCTTGGCGGAATCGCCCGGGAAAACATCGAGGACGTGTCTTGCATAATCGACCGCTTCGTCTTTCGTCAGATTGCTGTAAGGCGCCGTCTTGACGCCGACATCCTCGAACTGCGCGCTCCAATCGAACGTCCTGCAAGGTTCGGTTTCGATGTATGCGAAAGCGCGGGAAGCCGCTTCGCGGTATTTTGCCTCGCCCGTCGCATCCGCGACAGCAAGCAGGAAATCCGCCACACCAGTCGGAATAAGCCTGTGGGAACCGTTCGGCCTGCCGTCCTCGAGGAACATCATGAGCGGCCATGTTCCGTCTTCGCCCTGCAGCCGCAGATACGTCTCGGCGATGGCTACGGCCGCATCGCGGTACTTGCTCTCGTTTGTCGCTTTGGCGAGCTTCAGGTAGGCGCTCCCTGCATCTGCCGGGTAGATCATCATCATCTGCCCTTCGTACGTCTTCGCCGCATAGACCTTCAGTCCGGGCCTTGTCTCGTATGTCGGCGGACACGACGCAAGCGGAGATCCAGGTTTTTCCGAATGCTTAATCAGATAATCGGCTGCGGCGCGGGCGATCTTCAACGCCTCGCTGGCCCTTTCGGGCCGCAACTTGGCGTAGCGCAGCATAGCCTCGATCATGGCCGACATCATCTTCGTAGGATAGGCGTTGACCCAGGATCCGGGATCAGTCTCGCCAGTCTCGAGAAGATGGCGCGCGCCGGGAGACCGGAAGATGAAGTCGTACGCCATGAGCGCCGCCTCGCGGTATGGACGCGCGGCCGGAGGATAGCCCGACGCATCAAATCCGGCGCGCTTCCAGAAGGTCTTTGTGCCGGCTACGCCGGCCGTTTTCACCGCTTTTGCATCGCCGGCCAATGCATTGTCGCGGATGTCGCTGACGCGCAGAAGCGCACCCTTGCCTGGAATGAAACGGACAAGATGCGTCGCGTGACCATAGACGCTCGTCTTGTAGATGCCGCTTGCAACGCCTTCGTCCTTCTGCCGCCAGACGTCGCGCACGGTCCACTCGCCTTCCATTCCGGCAGACTTCATGTCGAAAACGATCTCCCGCTCTTCAAGCTCCTTGTTTACGAGACCGACGGCGATCGAACCGTTGGCGAGCGGACGCGCCCAGATTTCCTGGTTCCACTTGTCGACTATCGGTGCGGCGGCAAGCCCAAGCACATCCTGGTCGATGGCAATCACCTCGTCGTTCGCAAGGAGCGCACGGGTGAAACCGTCGAGCTTCGTCATGTCGCAACCGATCATCAGCGGCGCGGCGGCGAGCGCCCAGAGCGAAATGTGCGTGTATTGCTCGTTCGGCGCAAGGCGGCTTAACGTGAAGTTGTTCCAGTGCATCGGGCCGATGCAGAGCATGTCGGGATCGTTGAACTCTCCCGGCGCCGAATACTGCCACACCTTTTTGAGCGCATTGACGGCATGCATGATCGAGCCCCACTTGTCGAAGATGTCGCCTGTTATGCGCCAGCTCTGGCCTCCTACCTTCGCGCCCCATGAGCCAACGTCGTCCTTTCCGTATTGGCAGAGCGAAAAGAGTATGTCGCGGTTCTGCGCACGGAGCGCATTGCCCATGATGCGGTAGGGTTTCATGGCCCGCTCCACGCCTTCGCCTGTCGCCACCTTCGAATAGCTGCACCAGTCGTGCTTCAGGTAGTCGAAGCCCCATTCGGCATACGTCTGCGCATCCTGCTCCTCGTGCTGCCAGCTGCCGGTGCAACCGCCGCAAGTCGTAGGTCCGGGCGACGAATAGAGCCCCGCCTTGAGACCCTTCGCGTGGATGTAGTCCGCAAGACCCTTCATGTCGGGGAACCGCAGATTCGATTTTATCTTGCCGTTTTCGTCGCGCAGGGGGCCGTGGA
>JAGCPM010000061.1 GCA_017965685.1 Kiritimatiellia bacterium
CAAAGTGCATTTCGTACCAAAGAATGAAGTCCGTAATTTTCCAAAGGGTGGGGTATTGCATTCGGACCAGGTAATTTGATATAATGTCAAAATCTTGCCCATGGTGGGTGGGATGAAGCGAATGAGCAGGGGTAGTCCATCCTCGGCCAAAGCGGATTAATCTCTAAAAAACAAGGATTAAAGGAGAAAACAAAATGGAAATGCCTACGTCCGCCCTCACGGGCATCACGCTCAAGGACATGTTTGACGCCGGACTTCACTTCGGCCATCAGACGAAGCGCTGGAACCCGAAGATGATGGGATACATCTTCGACAAGCGCAACGGAATCCACATCATCGACCTCACCCAGACGGTGACGCTTCTCGACGAGGCCGCGGCGTTCCTCCGCGACACCGTCCTCGCCGGCAAGAACATCCTCTTCGTCGCGACGAAGAAGCAGGTCTCCGAGATCGTCAAGGGCGCGGCTGAGTCCGTCGAGCAGTACTACATGACCGAGCGCTGGCTCGGCGGCACGCTCACGAACGCCAAGACTCTCAGGTCGAGCGTCAAGAGGATGAGGCAGCTCCAGGCCGTCGCGAAGGCCAACGGCGGACAGCTTTCCGAGCACAAGCAGGAAGCCTCGATGCTCAGGCGCGAACTCGCCAAGCTCGAGAAGAACCTCACCGGCGTCGCCGAAATGGCGGAGCAGCCCGGCGCGCTCGTCATCATCGATTGTGTGAGGGAGGCGAATGCCGTCAAGGAGGCGGTGAGGCTCCGCATTCCCGTGATCGCGGTGGTTGATACGAACGCCGATCCCGAGCCGATTGACTATGTGATTCCCGGCAACGATGATTCCATCCGCGGCGTGGAGCTTCTCATGAACGGTCTTGTCAAGGTTATCAAGACCGCGAACGAGGAGTACGGCGCGAAGGCAGCCGAGGAGAACCGTAAGCGCGAGGCCGACCGCAAGAGCCGTGACGAGGCGGAGAAGGCCGCGAGGGCCGAGCGCAAGGCGAAGGCTGCCGCAACGAAGAAGCCGTCGTCCGGTGGCAAGGGCAAGTCCGGTTCGGTTTCCGCGAACGTTAAGGCTCTCGCCCGCGCGGCGAAGGAGGCCGCCGAGGCCAAGGCTAAGGCTGATCTCGCCGAGAAGAGGCTTTCGGCCGTCAAGGAGGCCGAGGCCGCCGCGAAGGAACCTGCTGCCGAAGCTCCTGTCGAGGCCGCTCCCGCAACCGAGGCTCCTGCAGCCGAGTAAAACCCTAAACTCCAAACTCCAAACTCTAAACTCTAAACTTTAAACGATCATGACTATCACGATTCAGATGATCAAGGAACTCCGCGAGGCGACGGCGGCCGGAATGGGCGCCTGCAAGGAAGCTCTCGCGGCGACGGACGGCAACATGGACGAGGCTGTCAAGTATCTCCGCGAGAAGGGCCTCGCGGTCGCGGCCAAGCGCGTCGACAAGGAATCCAAGCAGGGCATCGTCGCCCTCGCCGAGGCCGCCGACAAGAAGTCGATGGCCCTCGCCGAGATCAACTGCGAGACGGACTTCGTAGCGAAGACCGAGGCGTTCATCAAGTTCACCGCCGATGCGGCCAAGGTCGCGCTCGAGGGCAAGGACATCGAAACCACGCTCGCGGACGACTACAAGATGCTTCTCACCAAGACGGGCGAGAACGTGAAGATCCGCCGCAGCGAGCGCTACACGCTCGAGGGTGCGGGTGTGCTTTCCGGCTACATCCACATGGGCGGCAAGATCGGCGTTCTGGTCGAGCTCGCTTGCGAGAACGCCGACGCGAAGATCGATGAGGCGGCTCACATGATCTGCCTGCAGGTCGCCGCGAACGCGCCCAAGTATGTCAATCCCGAGGACGTTCCCCAGCCCGAGATCGATGCCGAACTCGAGATCAAACTCAACGCGCTCAAGGAGCAGAAAGGCAAGCTTCCTCCGGAGCAGGCGCTCGTCGGCATCAAGAAGGGTATGGCGGCCAAGTTCTGCACTCAGATATGCCTCGTGAAGCAGGATTACGTTGCGGACGGCGACAAGACCGTCGAGCAGTATCTCGCGGAAGTCTCGAAGGAAGTCGGCGCGCCGATTACGGTGAAGCGCTTCTGCCGCATGCAGCTGGGCGCGTAAAGCTATTTTGCGGAGCCGGGGTAGAAAGCCGGTTCCCCGGTCTTGGAGGCGATGGTCGCCCGACGGGCCGAAAACGCGGACAAAACCCGCAAGGGCACAAACACGCATGAAGGAAACAAGATGAAAAAGACACAGAAAAGCTACAGGGCCGCAAATCCCGGCGACAGCCGCGAGTGGTTCCTGATCGACGCGAAGGACCAGCCTCTCGGCCGCCTCGCGGTCGTGGTCGCCAACAAGCTCAGGGCGAAGGACAAGCCCACGTTCGACCCTTCGGTCGACGCAGGCGCCTTCGTGATTGTCGTCAATGCGGCGGCGGTCAAGCTCACCGGCAACAAGGAGGAGCAGAAGGACTATACGCGCTACAGCGGTTACCGCGGGGGCCTCAAGCACTTCACGGCGGCCGAGATGCGCGAGAAGCACCCTGAAAGGATGATTCTCGAGGCGGTCTGGGGAATGCTCCCCAAGAACA
>JAGCPM010000062.1 GCA_017965685.1 Kiritimatiellia bacterium
ACTTCCCCGCATATGGGAAAGACCAGCCTGATCAAGGGCGGCGTGGCCAGCGCGACGGGATTCCGCGCGGCCGGTGTGCCGGCCGCAATCAAGTACGAAGGCCGCAACGACGTTGCGCTCATCATGGCCGATTCGCCGTGCACGGCGGCTGCCGTGTTCACGACGAACAAAGTGGCCGCGGCGCCTGTGCTCTACGACCGCGAAGCGGTCAGGGGCGGCGTGGCGCAGGCGATACTGGCCAATAGCGGCTGCGCCAACGCCTGCACGGGCGAACAGGGTCTCAAGGACGCCCGATTGAGCGCGCTCGTCACGGCTGGAGAACTCGGGTTGGACCCGAGGCACGTCCTCGTGGCCTCTACGGGCGTTATCGGGCGCGCGCTGCCGATGGAAAGGCTTCTCGCTGGAATGAAGGCGGCGAAAACCGCACTCGGCCGCACCGCCGCGCACGGCGAGGCCGCCGCGAAGGCGATAATGACGACCGACACCAGAATGAAGCAATCTTGCGCCAGAACGACCATCGGCGGCAAGACGGTGACGGTCGGAGGAATGGCCAAAGGTTCCGGGATGATCGAGCCGAACATGGCCACCATGCTCGCCTTCATAACGACAGACGCCGCAATTTCGAAGGCAATGATGAAAAAGGCGCTCCTAAGGGGCCTCGCGAAAAGCTTCAACCGCATAGTCGTGGACGGCGACGAATCGACCAACGATTCGCTGTTCGTTCTCGCATCCGGCGCGGCGGGGAACGAAACGATTTCAAAACAGGGCAAAGACTACGACCTTTTCGCGGAAGCCCTGGAAGCCGTGATGATCTCGCTCGCAAGGCAGATGGCGAAGGACGGTGAAGGCGCCACGAAATTCGTCACCGTAGAGGTCAAGGGTGCGGCAAACGCCAAAGACGCGGAAAAGGCCGCGAGGGCGATCGCGAAAAGTCCCCTTTCCAAGACAAGCTGGTTCGGCAAGGACCCCAACTGGGGAAGAGTCCTCGCGGCGGCGGGGTATTCCGGCGCCGAGGTCGATCCGGAAAAGGCTGAGGTCTGGTACGACGGCGAGTGGGCCTACCGCAAGGGAAAGATCGCAGGACCGGAGCAGCTCGCGAAACTCGCAAAGGTGATGGAGAAGGACGAATTCACGGTACAGGTTAACCTCAACCTCGGCAAGGCCGAGGACCGCATATACACGTGCGACTTCTCTCTCGATTATGTGCACATCAACGCGGACTACACCACTTGAAGAATGAAGAATGGAGATTAAAATGAAGAATGAAGAATTAAGAATGAAGAATGGCGCAGTCGCTTCGAGACCCCTTCTTGCGGTTCTCATTCTCAACCTCGCGCTCTGCATCTTGCAGGCGGCTGCGGAAACGACCGTCTCGCTCGTGGGCGAGGGCGTGGAGAAGATTTCCGTCTCGGTCGCGGTTTCGGGCTCTCCGGCTTTCGCGGCGAGCCTCAAGAAAAACCTCGACCTTTCGGGCGCGTTCAAGATCGTCTCCGACGGCACGATTAAGGTGACGGGCGCGACCGGCGGCACGATAAGCGTGGCCGGACGAGGAAAGACGATGTCAATGGGTTCCAAGGCGGCGGACGACAAGGCGGCGAGGATGGAGGCGAGGCGGCTCGCCGACAAGATGTGCGAGGTTTACGCGTCCCAGAAAGGCTTCGCAAGCGACCCGGTATGCTTCGTCTCCAGGAAAGGCAAGGATGTGTCGGAGCTTTGCATGTGCTATCCCGACGGCTACGACATACGCCAGCTCACCACCGACGGCAAGAACGCGGTCGGCCCGAGGTGGAAAGACAGGGGCACGATATTCTTCACCGGCATCAGGGACGGCGGCCCGCAGATATACGAGCTTGACACGCGCGTCAACAGGCTTTCGAAAAAGTACGCCTTCAAGGGGCTCACGACTGGCGCTACGGTCTCCCCGGACTGCACGAAGGTCGCGCTCATCCTTTCCATCCACGGCAATCCCGAGCTCTACGTGATCGACATTGCGAGCGGCCGCTGGTCCAGAATTACGACCACCCCGTTCGCGAGCGAGGGGCAGCCTTGCTGGAGCCCGGACGGCTCGGCAATAGTCTACGTCAGCGACGCCTCGAAGCGCACCCAGCTCTACATTGTGAACGTCGCCACGAAGGAATCGCGCCGCCTGACCACCTCCGGCAGCCAAAACATCGATCCCGACTGGGGCCCCGACGGCCGCATCGCCTACATAACCAAGCGCGGCGGCGAAAGGCATGTCGCCACAATCGATCCTGCGCGCGGAGAAAGTTCCGTGGAACTGGTCGCCTCGGGCGGAGTGTGGGAGCATCCTTCATGGGCGAGGGACGCCAGGCATGTAGTGGCGGTCCGAGACAAGGCACTGTTCGTCGTGGATACCGTCGGCCGCGACAAGGGCGGCGATTCGCCCAAGAGGCTCTTCGGCAATCCCGGCAAATGGATAACGCCATCCTGGAGCAGACAATGAAGATTGACGCACGATACGTGGCGGAGCTGGCAAGGCTGGAACTCTCGCAGAAGGAGCTGGAGATCTTCCAGCCGCAACTCGAAAGCATAGTCAAGTACGTCGAGAAGATATCGGAAGTCGACGTGGAGGGCGTGAAGCCCATGACCCACGCGCATTCAAGAGTGAATGCGTGGAGAGAGGACGAGGTTAAACCCTCGATGGATCGCGAGGCGGCGCTCGCCAACGCCCCCGCAAGACTGGGCGACGAATTCCTGCTGCCCAAGATAGTCGAAGGCGCGGAAAGCTGAGGTGGCCGACATGGAACTCAAGGGACTCGGAATCAAGGAAGCAAAAGCCCTTCTCGACAGCGGCGATGCCACGAGCTCCGACCTCGTGAAGGCGGTCGCGGAAGAGTACAGGGCAAGGAACGGCGAAATCGGCGCGTATCTCACCTTCGACGAAGAGGCAGCGCTCAAACTCGCCGCGGAGAACCCGAAGGCGATACCGATCGCGATCAAGGACCTAATCAACGTCAAGGGGCAGCCCTGCACCTGCGGCTCAAAGATACTCGAAGGCTACGTTTCCCCGTATGACGCGACCGTGGTAAGAAACCTGAAGGCCAACGGATTCATCCCGTGCGGACGCGTCAACATGGACGAATTCGCGATGGGATCGTCGACCGAAAACTCCGCACTCGGGGTGACGCGAAACCCGTACGATCTCTCGAGAGTTCCGGGCGGATCTTCCGGCGGCAGCGCGGCCGCTGTCGGCGGCGACCTTTGCATAGCGGCACTGGGAACCGACACGGGCGGCTCGATACGCCAGCCGGCGAGCTTCTGCAACTGCGTGGGCGTGAAGCCAAGCTACGGCCGGGTGAGCCGCTTCGGCGTGACAGCCTTCGCCTCCAGCCTTGACCAGGTAGGTCCGATGACGAAATCGGTCGAGGACGCGGCTATCCTGCTGAAGGCGCTCGCAGGCCTAGACCCGATGGACGGCACCACGAGCGACATGCCGGTGCCCGACTACGCGAAGGCCCTCGAAGGCGCGAGCCTAAAGGGCGTGAAGATCGGAATACCGAAGGAATATTTCGACGTCGCCGGACTCGACGCTGAAGTGCGGCGCATCACGGAGGAATCCGTCAAGGCGTGCGAAGCAGCGGGCGCGGAACTGGTTGAAGTCTCGCTGCCTCACACCGAATACGCGATGTCCGTCTACTACATCATCGCTCCAGCGGAAGCGAGCGCGAATCTCGCGCGCTTCGACGGAGTCAGGTACGGCCACAGGAGCGCGCACGCGAAGGACGTCCTGAGCCTGTACGCGAAGTCGAGGGCCGAGGGATTCGGTCCGGAAGTGAAGCGCCGCATCATCATCGGCACGTATGTCCTTTCGAGCGGCTACTACGACGCGTATTACGGCAGAGCCCAAAAGGTGCGCGCGCTAATCAAGCGCGACTTCGACGAAGCGTTCGCGAAGTGCGACGCCCTTCTCACCCCGTGCGCGCCGACTCCGGCGTTCAAGCTGGGCGAAGTACTCGATCCGCTCACGATGTACCTGAACGACCTCTCCACGATCCCCGCCGCGCTCGCCGGGGTCGCGGCGGATTCGATACCCGCCGGATTCACGCGCGAAGGCGGCCTGCCCGTCGGCGTGCAGTTCATCTCCGGCGCGTTCGAGGAGGAAAAGCTCCTCAGGATTTGCAAGGCTTTTGAGAATATCACCAACATCTGACACCATAAAGCAAAGGAACAACCCGCAATGAAGGCGACAATCGAAACCAATCAAGGCACGATCACCCTGAAGCTGGACGAAAAGAAAGCGCCGCTCACCGTGGCGAACTTCGTGCAGTACGCGCGCGACGGCCACTACGACGGCACGATCTTCCACCGCGTCATCGACGGATTCATGATCCAGGGCGGCGGCTTCACGAAAAATATGAACGAGAAGCCAACCCGCGCGGCCATTCGCAACGAGGCGATGAACGGCCTCAAGAATGTTAGGGGGGCCATCGCCATGGCACGCACCTCCGTCGTCGATTCCGCCACCAGCCAGTTCTTCATCAACCTCGTGGACAACGACTTCCTGGACTTCACCGCCCCTACGCAAGCCGGCTTCGGATACGCTGTTTTCGGTATCGTTACCGACGGCATGGATGTGGTCGACAAAATCGCCAAGGCCAAGACCGGGAACGTCGGCTACTACCAGAACGTCCCCGACGAGCCAATCGTGATTTCGAAGATTACGGTAGGCTGACCCCTTGCAATTTCCCGAAAAAAATAGTATAATGTCCATATCGTCCTAACAAGGAGACTATTCATGAAAAAGATTGCCATGCTCGCTGTCGCCGCTTCCGTGGCGGCTTTCGCCTACGCGCAGGAGACCTCCGCCGAAGCGATAGATCAGACCGAAGAGATGCAGGAGGCCGAAATCTCGCGCCAGCAGACCAAGCCGGGAATATGGCCGGCCTTCTTCGCGATTGCGGATATCCCCGCTCCGGAGCAGACGCCCGACGTCGTCGGCCTGCGCCTGACGATTCCCTACTCCACGAAGCACGAAAGCGTCACCGGCTTCGATCTCGGCTTCTTCGGCCGCACGATGGTCTTCGAGGGCTTTCAGCTGAACATCCTCAGGAACCACGCGACCGACCAGTGCACAGGCTTCCAGGTCGGCCTCTACAACTCCATCGGCCAGGCCGATGTCATAGCCGCGCAGATCGGCCTCTGGAACGACGCCGCCTCCATCAGCGGCTTCCAGTTCGGCCTCGTCAACGTCGTCGGCTGCGCGGACGGCTTCCAGATTGGCGTGATCAACAGGGCGGAGGAAATGTACGGCTTCCAGATTGGCATCGTCAACATCATCCGCGACGCGGAACTCAGGTTCTTCCCCCTTATCAACATCGGTTTCTGATTCCGGTTCCAGCAGATAATGAACATACATCCTTTCGCGGCCGTCAGGCCGACAGCGGCGGACGCAGCCTCGGTTGCGTCCGTTCCATACGATGTCGTCGATACCGCCGAGGCCAAGCGCCTCGCCGAAGGCAACCCGAAGAGCTTTCTCCACGTTTCGCGCCCGGAAATCGACCTCCCGGACGGCACCGACCCTTCCTCCCCCGAAGCGTACGCACAGGCGCGCAAGGCGCTTGATGCGCTTGTCGGCGGCGGAACGCTGATCCGCGAAGACGAACCCGCGTACTACGCGTACCGCCAGACGATGGGCTCCCACATCCAGACCGGAATCGTCGCCTGCTTTGACACGAAGGACTATCTCTCCGGCGTCCTCAAGCAGCATGAAAAGACGCGCAAGGACAAAGAGGACGACCGCACGCGCCACATTGAAACGCTTGAAGCGCATACCGGCCCCGCTTTCCTCACCTACCGCGACGACAAGGCGATCGACGAAATAGTCTTCGCCGCCTGCCGCGAGGAGCCTCTCTACGATTTCACCGCCGATGACGGCATTCGCCACACCGTGTGGAAAATCGCCTCCGCTTCTTCATGCCTCGCGGACGAACTGGCCGAACTTTTCGCGCGCATTCCCGTCGCATACATCGCGGACGGCCACCACCGCAGCGCCGCTGCCTCGCGCTACGCGCAGGCGCACGGCTTCGAGGGCGAATCGCGCTGGTTCCTCGCCGTGGCGTTCCCTGCCAGCCAGCTCAAGATACTCGGCTACAACAGGCTCGTCGCAGACCTCAACGGTCTTTCGGAGTACGAGTTCCTGTCGCGCGTGTCGGAGAACTTCAACATCGGAAGCCGCGGCGAGCGCAACTGCCGGATGTACCTTAACGGAAACTGGATCGACCTCTCGTGGGAGCTTCCTGCCGGGGCGGATGCCGTGTCGTCGCTCGACGTGAGCTACCTTCAGGAGAACCTCCTCGCGCCGATCCTGGGCATCGGCGACCCGCGCACGGACGCGCGCATCTCTTTCATGGGCGCGATCCGCGGCGATGCCGCGCTTGCGGCGAAAGTCGATTCCGGCGTGGCCGCGGTCGCCTTCGCCATGGAAAGCGTCACGGTCGATGAAATGATGGCGATCGCCGACGCGGGCGCGATAATGCCGCCCAAGTCTACATGGTTCGAGCCGAAATTGAGATCGGGCCTTTTCGTCCACGAGATATGAAGAAACGCGCGTCCATCTATGGCTATATGCGGCTCATCCGGCACAAGATCGTGCGGGAGCAGCTTCCGCCGGAAACTATAGCGGCCGGATGGGCGCTCGGGATTTTCATCGGTTGCGCAGTGCCCTTCGGCATGCAGCTCATAATCGCCGTGCCGCTCGCAATCATGATGAAGGTCTCCAAGCTCGGCGCCACAATCGGAACCTTCATAACGAACCCTGTCTCAATCTTCTTCATCTACCCCGCACAGACATTCATCGTCAACAAGATCCTCTTCGGCGGCACGCTGACCTACTCCAAGCTCGCCGAAACCCAGTGGTGCTGGGGCGCGGTGAGGAAACTCGGCGCGGAGGTGATGGCATCCTTCTTTCTCGGCGGAATGTTCCTCGCGATAGTATTGACCCCCATAGCCTACTTCATCGTGAAGCAGATAGTCGTCCGCCACAGGCGGCGCGTCGCGGCGAAAACGGCGGAAACCTCGAAAATCTAGAATGTCTGTAGAATCCACGCTAACGCCGATGCAGCGGCAGTACCTGGCCCTCAAGCGGGAAGTCCAGCCCGGCGCGATACTGATGTTCCGCCTCGGCGACTTCTACGAAATGTTCGGCGAGGACGCCATCGTCGCCTCGCCCATCCTCGGCGCCACGCTCACGCAGCGCAACGGACAGCCCATGTGCGGCGTCCCCTACCACGCCCTTTCATCCTACCTCGCGAAACTCATCCGCGCCGGAAAGACGGCCGCCCTCGTAGACCAGGTCGAGGACCCGAAGACTGCGAAAGGCCTCGTGAGGCGCGAGATAACGCGCATCGTCACCCCGGGAACCGTCACTGAGGACGGCCTTCTCGACGAGACCGTAAACACCTACATCGCCGCCTGCCGCAACAACTCCCTCGCGATGCTCGACCTTTCCACAGGCGAATTCTTCGGCGAGGAGTTCGCCTCGAAGGAGGCCCTCGACGAGGCAATGGAGCGATACTCCCCGGCCGAGACCGTGCGCGAGGACGAATCAAACCAGTGGACCTTTTCCTGCGATACCGCCCTCGATACCCTCACGCGGCATTTCAAGGTGATGTCCCTCGACGGCTTCGGACTTTCCGGCAAACCCGATATCGTCTCCGCCGCGGGCGCCTTGATATACTACGTCGGCTCCACACTTCGCCACCCGCTCGCCCACGTGAGGAAGATATCCGTAAGGCGCGGCGGCGATTTCCTGATGGTGGATGCCGGCACGATCCGCCATCTGCAGCTAATCCCTTGCCCCGGCATAGACAGGCAAGCCTCCCTTCTCGGCGTCCTTGATGTCACCAAGACCCCCATGGGAGCTCGCACGCTGCGCGGCTGGGTGCAGCGGCCCCTCTCGTCGGCAACGGCAATCAACACGCGGCTCGATGCGGTGGAAACGTTCACCCGGGATAGATCTTGCCTATCGCGGTTGAGGAAACTCCTCTCGGGCGTGCGCGATCTGGAGCGCCTTGTGCAGAAGGTCGATTCCGCGCGCGCCAATCCGCGCGACCTCCGCGCGCTAGCCGCTTCCCTCGCGCCGATTCCGGAGATTCTCGAAGAAATGCCGCAAGGCGTCTCCACGGGACCTGTCGCCGCAGAGGACGAAATCGTGAAACTCCTTTCGCGCGCAATCGCCGAGGAGCCGCCCGCCATGATGAACGACGGCGGCTACATAGCCGAAGGCTACGACCCCGCCCTCGACGAGCAGCGCTCACTCGCGCGCGACGGCCATGCATGGCTCGCGAAATATCAGGCCGACGAACAAGCCCGTACTGGCATCGCAAAGCTCAAGGTCCGCCACGTCTCAACATTCGGCTTCGTCATCGAAATTCCGAAAGGCTCCG
>JAGCPM010000063.1 GCA_017965685.1 Kiritimatiellia bacterium
GCGCTCGCGTTGCTCATCTGGAAGCGCCGGAGCGTGTTCCCATCCGGCGCATGGGGGTTCATTGCGGAGAACCTCCTCTATGCCGGCATTGTCGGAAACCTCATCGACCGCCTTTGCTATCGTTTCGTGGTGGACATGTTCGATTTCCATTGGGGCGCGAGCCACTTTCCCTGTTTCAACCTGGCTGACGCCTATATAACGCTAGCGGCTGCGTATCTTGCGGCGGGGTCGTTTTTCGGTTCCGGAAAAGACACCAGAAAGTGACGCGCGAGGCATACATACTGGCCGGACCGACGGCGAGCGGCAAAAGTGCGATAGCCGCGACCCTTGCGCGCGAAATGGGGGCGTGGATACTTTCCGCCGACTCGATGCTCGTTTACAAGGGCATGGACATAGGCACCGCGAAGCCGGACGCGAAGGAGCGCGAGGAGTTCCGGATGGGCGGAGTGGATGTCGTCACGCCCGCCGAAGAGTTCTCGTCCGGCGCGTGGCTGAGGGCGGCGGCGGAATGGGCAAATGTCGTTCCGCCGGAGAAGCCAATCGTCATAGTGGGCGGAACGGGGCTGTATTTTTCCGCCCTCCTGCGCGGACTCGACAGACGCTGGACCAAGCCGCCGCCGGAATATCCGGTGATCAAGACCGACCGCGCGCTGCTACGCGAAAGAATTGCGGCGCGGCTTGAGGCGATGTTCTCGCAAGGTCTGGAAGAGGAGCGCGAGAGACTCCACAGGCTCTATCCTCGATGGTCGCGCACAGCGTCTCTCGCGATAGGATACCGCGAGGGCGACAGCCGCGAGAAGATATTCACGCGCACCTGCCAGCTCGCGAAAAGGCAGGATACCTGGTTTCGTCATCAGGCCACCGCGCTGTACGTCGAGCCTTCGGTAGAGGCCGTCCGCAGCCTGTGGAAGACGCGCGGACCGCAAAAAGTGGAATTTGGCACTTGATTTTCGCGCGAATATTAGATAAACTACACACCCGCAAACCCCGAAAAGGAAATTTCAACAAAACCAAGGAGCTAGAAAAATGAAGTTCTCTACGATAATGGCCGTCATGACCGTAGGCATCGCGGTTGTCGCCGCAGGCTGCCGCTACGACAAGATTGACGAAGAAGGTCCTGATGGCGTCAATGGCGCTGTGGACCTTGATACCAACGAGACAGACCCATTCCAAGAGGGAAATCTCGACGATCTTACGCGAGAGGGCAAGCATTTCGACGAGCTCTACACCCGCTGCACGGACGTAAGCTTCATGCCCGTCTACTTCGGCTTCGATTCGACCGTCGTTCCCCAGGGCGAGCTTTCGAAGATCGAGGCGGTCGCCTCGCACCTCGCGAGCAACGCCGACCGCGTGGTGATCGTCGCCGGACACTGCGACGAGCGCGGGTCGGACGAGTACAACATGTCGCTCGGCGAGAACCGCTCGATAATCGTCCGCAACTATCTCGTGGAAAACGGCATCACAGCCGACCGCATCGAGACTCGCAGCTACGGCAAGGAGCGTCCGGCGGTGGTTGGCGACGGCGAGGAATTCTGGTGCAAGAACCGCCGCGCCGAGTTTGAAATATTCCAGAAGTGACGTTTGGATGGCGCTCGCCTTCATATTCGATGGCGTGGGAGCCGGCGAGTGGCTTGTGCTGCTCGCCGTCTTGCTTGTCGCGGTAGGGCCCAGAAATCTGCCTTCGGTCGCGAGGACTCTCGCGAGGAACTGGGCCAAACTGCGCCGCGCAGGCGACAGATTCATGCGGGATCTAATGGAAGCGGAATCTTCCGCAACCAACCTTCCCGACGAGGCGTTCAAGGTTGACGGCGACGAAGGCAAGGCCATTCCGCTTGAGGTTTCCAATGGCCATTAAGGACGTTTTCTCATCCATGGACGAACGCAGCGACACGCCGATGGGCGTGATGGACCATCTTGACGCCCTCCGCGAGGCGCTTGTCTTTTCCCTTGTCGCATGGCTCGTCGCGACAATTGTCGCGCTTGTGTTTTCGCCGCAGATTCTCGCGTGGCTCAAGTCGCCCGCGCAGGCGAGCGAGGACCTGCTGCAGGGGCTGGAGCTCACGAGCGGGTTTTCGGTGATGCTTACGATAGGTCTTTGGGGCGGTGGGGCGCTGGCCGCTCCGTTGGTTGCGTACGCGATCCTCAAGTTTATTTTTCCCGCACTCGCGAAGCGCGAGAAGATAGCGATATTCTGTGTGCTCGTGTTCGGGAGTGCTCTTTTCCTTGCGGGCGTTGCCTTCGCGTACGGAAAGACGCTGCCGCTCGTGGTGCAGGCGTTCCAGGCGATAAACTCGTGGGTGGGGCTCAAGGTCGAGGCGATACGTATAGAAGGGTACATATCGATCATAATGAAGACTGTCATCGCCTTCGGACTCGTTTTCCAGCTACCGCTGGTTTTGATAGTCCTCGGCTGGATGGGGATTGTGACGTCGGAAAGCCTTCGGCGGCGACGGCGCGCGGCGATAGTCACGATGTTCGTGCTGGCGATGCTGCTAACCCCGCCCGATCCGATGAGCCAGATACTGATGGCCGTGCCGCTTTGCGTGCTGTACGAACTGTCGATCTGGGCGGTGTGGTTAAAGGAGCGCGCTTAGGTGAACAACCGCCCGTCGATCGCGCTCGGATTCCTTGCTCTGATATTCATGGGCGCGGCAGTCCTCGCAGCCCCGTTCGCGCAGGTATCCGGTTCGTGGGGGAACGCCTACGACAGCATATTCACCGCGTTCTCGGCGGTATGAGTAACAGGCCTCACGGTAGTGGATATCGACGCGACCTACACACGCGAAGGGCAGTACGCGCTGCTTTTGCTGGTCGAGATAGGGTGCCTGGGGTTGATGACCTGCGGAACGTTCATGCTCATCGCGATCGGACGCCGCCTTTCCCTTGCCCGCGAGTTCTCGCTGATGAACGCCTATGGAGTCGCTCAGGTGCAGGGGTTGCGCGGACTTATCTGCTGGGTCGTGGGCTCGATGGCTGTCATATAGGCTGCAGGCGCGCTGCTGTACTGGCTGTTCCTGCCCTCGGTCCTGCCCGGTCGCGACGACTACGCCTATCTCGCCTTGTTCTCTTCCGTGATGAGTTTCTGCAACGCCGGCTTCAGCATATTGCCCGGCTCGCTCGCCGCCTTCGCGAAAAGCC
>JAGCPM010000064.1 GCA_017965685.1 Kiritimatiellia bacterium
CGATGGCGGGAGGCTTAGGATCGTTCCTAATCAACAAGGGCTCGGGCGAGCTCTTCACGTATGCGGAAACACAGGGCGCGGCGTTCCGGTTCCTCGGCTTCGAGGGCAAGCCCGCCAGCTACATGATCGTCTTCTGCGTATGTGCGGTAGCCTATCTTATCGCATGGTCGGTAATGAAGGCTCTCGTTCCGCGCTACAAGAAGGTAGACCCGAACAGCAAGATGGTAGCAGCATAAAACACGCTCTGCCGTTGTATCAACCGCACGCCGGACGCATCGTCGTTCGGCGTGTTGCTTTTGCCGTAAAAGGATCCTCCGGCCAATAGTGCTTCGGGTAGCGACCCCGCATATCCTTCCTGACAAGAGGATAGCTCTCTTTCCAGAAAGAGGCAATATCCTTCGTTATCTGCACGGGCCTTGAAGCCGGGCTGAGCAATGCAATCGTCAGTTTCGCCCTACCCTCCATGATTGCGGGAATGGACATCAGCCCGAAGCATTCCTGAAGCTTTACTGAGGCCACCGGCTCGTCGCCGGAATAGTCTATCTTGATGCGAGATCCTGTCGGCACGATGAATTCCGGCGGCGCGAGACGGTCGAGCTCCCTCCGCGACCGGCCGGAGGCTGCGAGGATGGCGTCAATAACCTTCGTCATATCGATGCCGGATAAGTCCTTCCACTTGGTCGCACCGCCGATGAAACCCTCGAGAGCGGAAAGGATATCGGCATCTCCTACTTCCGGCCAAGGCGGCTCGGCATCATGCAGAGTCTTCGCCGCAAAGCGGATCCTGGCAAGAAGCGCGAGCGAGGACGGCGTCCAGCAAGGGAGGTTATCCACGCCTTTCGTCCTTATGCCCTCCAGCATGGCGGCGATGGCAAGATCCGGCGGCGGAGGCTGCGTCTTTTCGGAAAGCACCATTTCGCCGAGACAGAGCCTCTCAACGCATTTCACGCGATCGACGGTCCTATCCCATGAGCATTCCGATCTTTTCTCCACCATGCTACCGAAGAGCGACTCTATCTCTTCGCGGGAAACAGGAGAGGCGAGGAATATCTTTGCGTCGCCAAGCCGATCGTCAAGAGTGCAGCAAACGATGAAAGGCTCCTTTGCAAGAGGATCGGATTTGTCAAGAAACGCGCCCTTCCCGGAAACCATTCTGAACGCGCCATTGCCCCGCGACGCGGCGATGCGGTCCGGGAACGCAAGCGAAAGAAGCGCGCCCTCTGAAAATTCTCCGGCAGGAAGCGATGATCTGGCGAATCGGCGTGACAGTTCGACTATACGGCGGGCTCGCGGATCGCGCGGAGATTCCTTGATTCCATCGAGAACTTTCCGTATGTCGGTTTCGCGAGATTTCGTTCCTTCCTCTATTATGGCGGCGAGCAAGGCGGCGGTTTCACCCCCTGAGACCAGCATCATGTTCGCGAGGCGCGGATGCATGGGGAGACTGGACATCCTGCGGCCTTTATCAGTAAGGCGACCGTCAAGGCCTATCGCACCAAGGCTCTTCAACAGGTTTTCAGCCTGCGACCAAGAGGCGGCTGGAGGCAGGGTGGGCCAAGGCAGCGCATCTCGTTTCGGCGCACCCCAGACGTAGCTGGCCAGGACGATGGAGGCGAGGTCTGCATCGAGTATTTGCGGGTTGGCCTTCTTTGGGCGAGTCCAGTTTTCCGCCTCGTTCCACAGCCTGTAGCAAACGCCTGATCGTACGCGTCCTGCACGGCCGCGACGCTGTTCCGCCCTGTCCAAGGAAAGGGGTAGCGTGACAAGTCCGCTCATTCCGCGCGCCGGGGAAAAGCGGGCTATCCGCATCAGTCCCGAATCTATGACACAGCCCACGGACCCGATAGTTATCGAGGTTTCGGCGATGCTTGTGGAAAGAATCACCTTCCGCCTGCCGGAATCGGAAAATATCCTATCCTGCGCCTCTTTGTGAAGCGAGCCGTACAGAGGCAAGACCTCGACATTGCCGGGGACTGTCCCCACAAGCGTTTCCATGGTTCGCCTTATCTCGCCCTCGCCTGGCAGGAACACCAGAATGTCGCCATCCGTCTCTTTCAATGCCCGCGAAACAGCCGCGCTGGCGGGAACGTCGCCGAGGTATTTCGTCTCGACCGGGAACATGCGGCCTTCGGCGCGGACCACCCGGGTTCCGCTTCCAAGCATGGAAGCTACCGATTCCACGTCTATCGTGGCAGACATGACAAGAATCCGCAAGTCGTCTCTCAGGGCGCGGGCGGTCTCAAGCGCCATTGCAAAACTCAAATCGCAGGCGAGGGAACGCTCGTGGAACTCGTCGAACACCACGAGGCCTGTATCCTTCAGCTCGGGGTCGGAAAGAAGCCTTTGGGCCAACAGTCCTTCCGTCACGATCTCAAGGCGCGTAGCGGAGGAGACGTTTCGTTCTAGACGCACCTGGTAGCCGATCGATTCGCCGACGCGTTCGCCGCGCGATGAGGCCATATACTGTGCGCACGATCTGGCGGCGAGACGGCGGGGCTCGAGCATGACTATCTTCCTGCCGCGAAGGAACGGCTCGTCAATAAGGGCTGGAGGAACGGTCGTCGTCTTTCCGCTGCCAGGCGGAGCGATGAGCACCACGTCGCATCCGGCGCTGAATGCGGCACGGATTTCTCCTATCTTCTCCTCGACCGGCAGTATCATTGTTTCATTGCCTCAAAGACCGCGCGAGTGTCGCGCACCACACCCTTGACGCTCCAGCGGCCTTGAGGGTCTTGGCGAATTCGCTCAAAGTCGCCCCG
>JAGCPM010000065.1 GCA_017965685.1 Kiritimatiellia bacterium
ATCCAATTCTCTCGCCCGCCATGGAAAGCGACTTCGAAACCGACCCGCACACTATCGCCCACTTCGTCAGCGGCAGCATCGCCGGCACTTGGACGCCGTCGTACGCGAAGACCCGGTAAGGCTCGTCGGAGAGTATGAACATGGGCCTCAAGCCCCCCTTCTCTCTCCGGGCGTTCTCCTCCTCCACGACCTTCGCGAGCTGCTCCAGCTCGGCGCGCGAATACACGGCGCCGGTCGGATTGTTCGGCGAGTTGACTATTATCGCGCGCGTCCTTTCGTTTATCGCGCCCTTTATGGCCGCAATGTCGAGCGAGAAATCCTCGTTCGTCGCAACGGGCCTGAGTTCGCCGCCGAAGTGTCCGCAGTAGTTGCCGTACTCTACGAAGTACGGACTCGGCACCACCACCTCGTCGCCCTTCTCTACCGTCGCCCTGAAGAACGCCACGAGCGCACTGGCCGCGCCGACCGTCATTATCACGTCGTTCGCGCCGAGCTTCGTCTCCTGCTGCGCGGAAAGGAATTGCGCGATTCTTTCGCGCACGGCCGGAATGCCGGCGTTGGGACAGTACCCGAGCCCTAGCGGCCTCACCGCCTCGTCGGCGATCTTCAGCAGCGCCTCGCGCGTCTTCGCGGGCGGCGGAACGTCCGGATTGCCGAGCGAGAAGTCGCATACCGCCTCCTCGCCGTATAGCTTCTTCAGCTCGATGCCCTTCTCGAACATCTTGCGAATAAAACTCGCCTTCCCTGCCGCAGCAAAGAAGGCGTTCGTTACAGTCTGCATTATGGTAGGCTGTTTATGCGTTCTTGGCGATTTCCACGATCGTCTTGAAACCTGCGGGATCCTTGATCGCGATCTCGCTGAGCATCTTGCGGTTGAGCGTCACTCCGGCCTTGATGAGACCGGCGATGAGCTTGGAGTAGCTGATACCCTCCGCACGTGCGGCCGCGTTGACGCGGGCGATCCAGAGCTGGCGGAAATCGCGCTTCTTGAGCTTGCGGTGCTCGGTCGACATGCGCATGGCGCGGTCGACGGCCTCGGTCGCGGTACGGAACAGTTTCGAGCGCGCACCGTAGAAACCCTTGGCGAGTTTCAGGCGGCGGCGACGGCGTTCGCGGGAAGCGGGTGCATTCGTAACACGCATTTTCTTTTCCTCCTAATCCTGTCTTACCTGCCGCCCTGCAGCGCGCGGGCGTACGTCTTCTGCACGGTCTTGTCGGTCGTCGTTATGCCGCGCAGATTGCGCTTGCGCGAACGGGACTTGCCGTTGTTGAGGTGGGCCTTGCCGCCCTGCGACCGCATGACCTTTCCGGTCGCGGACAGTTTCATGCGCTTAACGGCGCACTTTTTCGTCTTCATCTTTGGCATTTTCTTTTTCCTTTCGGTTTTCCTTTGGCCGGTCGGGCAGCCATTTAGGCCCGATCCAGTCGGTTGAAATGTGTAGTATATCAAATTTCTCTCCTTCCGCGCAAGGGGGTAAATGACAAAAACTCTCTCGCCACTTCCTAAGCTTTTCGGACATTTCGCCGCCATTTCCGCGATAAATGGGACGGGCGAAGAAATCTGAACCCTACCCCAAAAGTGAGACACGGAGTGCTCCTTTTGTCAGTGTTGCGGATATTCTACCAAATTTAGGTGTCTGGAGTCAAGTATGTGCGATGCGCATAGGTGGTGCGGCGGGTGCGCGCCTCGGGCCTTCGGCCCGCCCCCTTCGGGGACGGCGCTTCCCTGCCGCACCACCTATGAGAAGTATTTGTACGAGATTAGCGCATGAGCAAATCGCATCAGGCGCAAGTTACAACGACTTGTCGAGAAACGCCTCCTTGTACTGTACTGGCGACATGTAGTTGAGATTCTTTTGGATTCTCCCGTTGTTGTACCACGATATGTAATCAACGACGAGTCTCTCGACTTCTCTAGCAGGCAGTAGCCTCTTGTAGCCGCTTTTGGTCAAGCCAAGATCTACCTTCATCACAGAGAAGAAATTCTCGCTTAGCGCGTTGTCCCAACAGTTTCCTTTTCGTGACATGCTGCGTACAATCTGAAGCTTCTCACAGAGTTTCACCCAATCGTTCGCCCAGTACACAGAGCCCTGATCGCTGTGAATCAATGCACCTTTGAAAATCTCCGGCGGCAAACCATAGAGCATGCGTTTGACAAACTCTTCCGAGTTCACGGTACTGATACTGAACGACACCACCTCATGATTGAAAATATCCAGAAGCGGGCTGACAAAGATGAACTTCTGATCGCTACATGGGATATATGTCACATCCGTAGATAACTTACGCATCGGCATTTCCGCCGTGAAGTTCCGCTTGAGTATGTTGGGGGCGCAGTTCGTCTTCAACATCTCCTTGACAGACTTGTAGTAGTTGTCGGGATGCTTCCTGCGACGTATGCGCGAGTGTATTCCGTGCTCCTTCATCAGCCTGTGGATGCGCTTGTGATTGACCCTCGTGCCGAAACGCATAATCTTGGACATGAGTTCTGGCTCGGCTTTCATTAAGCGATTGTTGACTTCAGCGGTCAGGCGCTCGACACCATAGGTCGAAGAGATATGCTTGTCGTTCTCGATGTCGCACATGAGCCGGACAAGTTCTGCGTCGCTCTCGGCCTTCGCGGAAGTCTTTCGTGCACGATAATAGGCACATCGCGGGATTCCCGCAATGCGGCAAGCATCTATGATTGAGCTACCATGCGCAACCAACTGATCTACAGCGGTCACTTCTTTTTTTTTACGAACTCCTCCGGCGAGGATCTGCTCACATGCTCTATCAGCGCTGTATAGTGGAATCGCAGCAGTTGATTCTGCACCTCCAGCCACTTTATCTTCTCCTCCGCAGATAGATTGCTCGGAACCGACGCTGGATCCGTCGCATGGAGCAATCGCTCGAGAGCTCGAGATGCACATTTCGATTTCATGGTGATATTGTATCAAATCTTTGGCTTCGGCGCAATGGCTACAGACTGCAGCGTCTCTTTTCGCCCATGATTCGTCACCCGCCCTAAATCGCCATAGCCAGCCTTTTACTGTTGTTGGCCAAAGTCCCACCGCGCTTGCTACGGTGCGACATCCTTTGCCCTGTCTGAACAATTCCAGACATGTCATCTTCTTGTCATAGGTAATAGGTTCAGCTCCAGATGATCCTGACACCCATCTTTCATTTCCCCCTCGGTATAACCGCATCCATTCCCTGACAGTATTCTGACTAAGACCTACTTCCTTGGCTACTTTGCAGAAACCAAAGCCTTGTTTGAATAATTCTAGGGATGCCTTCTTTTGGTCGATTGAAACTGTCCCGGCCTGAGCAAACTTCGTCGCCCTGACACTCGACCTTCTGTTGATCTGTCTCGTCATTTGTCTCCTTTTCTTGGCAAAAGAAGACTTTGTTCGTTGCATTGTAGCGTGTCTCAAATACGGGGTATAGTGCAT
>JAGCPM010000066.1 GCA_017965685.1 Kiritimatiellia bacterium
GTTGTGGAGGAAGTCCACGAAACCCAAAGCTTCGGCGCAAGCGGCTTCACCAAGCGCGAAGTGATAATCGGCAACGACATCGATTCGCAGAACCGCTACCCGAACCCCGTGAAGTTCACCTTCAAGAAAGACAACACCTCGCTCCTCGACGGCATTTCCAAGGGCCAGCGCGTAAAGGTCCATTTCGCCATCGACGGCCGCCGCTGGGAAGGTCCGAAGGGCGTGCAGTTCTTCGTGGACCTCACCGGACTCAAGATAGAGGTCTTGAACGCCGACGGTTCCTCGATGGAGCCGCTACCGGCGATTCCCGAGCCCAATCTGCCCGCAGGGCTTGACGACGTTGACGACATGCCCTTCTAAAGGGCGGGACAAGGCGGCGTGGACTGGCGCGAGGCGATATCCAAGACGGCCGGCTATCTCGGGTCGCACGGAGTGCCCGATTCCGAAACCGCCGCCGAACTCCTCGCGGCCAGGCTTATAAAGACCAAGCGCTCCGCCCTTCTCGGGCGACTGCTCGATTCTGAAGTGCCTCCGCGCTGCATAGAGGCGTTGCGCAGGGCGATGGCGCGCCTCAAGGCAGGCGAGCCGCTCCAGTACGTGCTGGGCGAATGGGATTTCAGGCGGCTCACGCTCAAGTGCGACCCGCGCGCGCTCATTCCGCGCCCAGAGACGGAAGGGCTCGTATCACTCGTCCTGGAGCACATCGGCAAGACCAAATTCAAATCCACGCCATTCATAGTAGACGTCGGCACGGGCACGGGCGCAATAGCACTTTCGATAGCGGACGAAGCGAACATTCCGGCCATCATTCTCGGGACGGACGCGAGCGAGGATGCCCTTTCGCTGGCGCGCGAGAATGCCGCGCTGACAGGCCTCACAGACAAAGTCCGCTTCGCCATCGCCGACGGACTTGACGACTTCGACGAACCCGAATCAATCGACATCATAGTCTCCAATCCGCCATATGTAACGAGCGCCGAATATGCTGCGCTCGATCCGAGAGTCAAGGACTTCGAGCCGCGCATGGCTCTGGAAAGCGGGCCGGACGGGCTTGAATTCTGCGAGAGGTATCTCGCCGATGCGCTGAATCTGCTGAAAAGCGGCGGCCGCGTGTTCTTCGAGATCGGAGACACGCAGGGCGATAGGATGATGCACCTCATGACAAGCTTCGGATTCCTCGAACCGCGCATCTTCAAGGACTTGGCGGGACTCGACAGATACGCCACGGCATCACTGCCATGAAGCAGGAAAACACCCGCAAAGGCATCGCCGCCATAGTCGCAAGCGCATTCGGGTTCGCGCTAATGGCGTTCTTCGTACGACTGTGCGACGATTTCGGCGGCCCGGTGAACTGCTTCCAGAAAAGCTTCTTCCGCAATATCATCGCGCTAGCAATAGCCTTTGCCATCTTCGCGCGCGAAGATACTTCCGTCAGGCGCGGGCCTGCTGGCGCGAGAGAATGGGGGCTCTTGTTCATGCGGGCCATATTCGGCGGTGTGGGCATATTCGGCAACTTCTACGCGCTATCGCGAATTCCGATAGGCGAGGCGATGACGCTGAACAAGATGGCACCCTTCTTCACTGTCGTGTTCACAGCGCTGTTCCTCAAGGAGCGGGTGACGCTCCGCCAGATCCTCTGCCTTGCCATCGCTTTTACAGGCGCGATGCTCGTGATGAAGCCTGGATTTCAGGGCGAGGCGACGTTCGCCACGATATGCGCGCTCGGCGGCGGGCTGGGCGCGGGCATAGCCTACACGTGCGTCCGCGAGTTGGGGGTGCTCGGAGTGAACGGTGCGTACATAGTGCTTTTCTTCAGCGCGTTTTCCACCATCGTAACGATTCCGGTGATGTTCATGCTCGGCTTCGACCCGATGACTCCGGTGCAGTTCCTGATCATGACCGGCGCGGGAATCGGCGCGGCAATCGGGCAGTTCGGCGTAACAGCGGCCTACCGCTACGCGCAGCCGAGGAAGATCGCCGTCTTCGATTACACGAACATAATCTTCACGTCACTTTTCGGATTCATGTTTTTCGGACAGATTCCGGACGCCTTGTCGGTCGCGGGGTTTCTGCTGATCGTGGCTGCGTCGGTGCAAACGTCATCGAACACACTAACGCGCTTCGCGCGCTCACTGCTATCCGGCGCGTTCTTTTTGACGTACGGGCTCTTCGCATTACCGTTCGCCGCGCTGCTGCCGGCGATCCCGAAGCGGTTAGCGCGTTCTCTAGTCCGGATATTCTACCGGCTCTTCGTGGCCAACGCAAGACTAACGGGACTATACTCGGTACGCATCGACCCGGAATCACGCAAAAACCTCGCGTCGCTCAAGGGAGCAATAGTGGTGATGAACCACGTCTCGCTCATCGACATCTGCGTTTTGATGGCACACCTGCCCGATTCCGTCTGCATCGCGAAGGCTTCCGCCAGGCGCAACCCATTCCTCGGAGCGGTGGTAAGCCGGCTGTTCATAGCAAACGATATCGACGCTGGCTCGACGCTCGAGGAGACACGCTCGTACCTTTCACGCGGGGTGAACGTCATCGTATTCCCGCAAGGGACGCGCGGAGGGAAGACCTTCCACCGCGGTGCGGCGCGCCTTGCACTCGATTCGAAGGCTCCGCTCGCCGCAGTACACGTCGAATACGACCCGGTTGTGCTCGCAAAAGGGCAGCCTTGGAGCGATGTGGGCAACAGGACAATCAGAATCGACCTTGAGTGGAGGGGCTTTGTCGACGCTTCAGGAGAAAATTCGCGCCCAAACGCGGTCCGCATAACAGACGCCATCGCAAGGGCGATAGGATAAGCCAAAGCTATATCCGCAATACGTCGAGAAGCGCGAAAATCCCCTTCACGCATTCGCCCAGAACCGCATTCCCCGTAATCGTGATCCTGAGTGCCGCCGCTTCGTACTGCGAATAGAGGATGGAAGTCACGTTCGGGATGTCGATCGTCTTTCTGTATTCGCCGCGCTCGACGGCCTCTTCGAGAAGACGCGTGAAAATGCGCCGCAGGCCATCGGTATGGGCCTTGACGCGCTCGACGGGAACCACGCCATTGCGCCTGTAGTCCGAAAGGACATCAGCTATCGTGCACAGGTAGTCCCTGTTCGCGAACATGACTGTGAACACGGTCGATGTCATGGCGCGCAGCTTCTCGTCCGCGCTCAAGGTCTTCATGCCAAGGACTTCAATGTACTTCTTGGCGATATGGCCGGTGATTTCGCGGATTGCCTCGTTGAATATCTCCCGCTTGTCCTTGAAGTAGGTGTAAAGGAGAGTCCGGGAAAGACCGCAGTTCTTGGCGACCATTCCGATATTGACGTGGTTGTAGCCAATCGCCGCGAAGAGCTTCAAGCTCTCCACGACGATCGCATGCTTGCGTTTGGCATGATCTATCGCCTTCGCCATCCAGCAGTTCCTCAGAAGGAGTAGGAGATGTTGGCCGAAACGAGATACGAGAAGCCGTTATGGCAGGAGAAGTACTTCGTCTCCTGCAAAGCCGTGCCGGCATTGGTTGTAACGCGGTAGTGCTGGTTGTTCATGCGAATCAGGCTGAAGCCGAGATCAAAGCGAAGATTTTCCGTAAGTTTGAAGCCAAGACCGGTAGCGATAATATGCCTGTCGCCAGGAGGAAGCATTGTGGTGGAAAACGACTTCTTGCTGGGGTCGCGGTCGAACACATAGCCGCA
>JAGCPM010000067.1 GCA_017965685.1 Kiritimatiellia bacterium
CGGGATATGCCGTACGGACGACGCGCACGCCGGGAGTCGTGAAGGTGGTGCAGATACTGGAGAGCGTGTGGTCCGACGACGCCGGCACTGTGCAGCGGCGCGACGAGGTTGACGCCGGCGACATGCCGTCCTACGGCGCGACGCCCACGAAGGCCTCGACCGCGCAGTACGACTACACGTTTGCGGGCTGGACGCCGGAGATCGTCGAAGTCACGGAGTCTGCCTCCTATACGGCCACCTACACCGAGACGCTGCGCTCCTACACGATCACGTGGCTGGACGTCGACGGGACTTCGCTCGGCACGACGACAGTCTCCTACGGACAGACGCCGTCCCACGCCGCCCCGGCGAGCGTCTATACGTTCACCGGGTGGAGCCCGGCGCCTGTGGCGGTGACGAACGACGCGACCTACGCGGCGACGTTCAGCCAGACCGTCAACCTCGCGAACCTCATGGGCGACTACACGGCAGCCGACGGTGACGTGCTGACCGGCGAAACAGCCTACAACGTGAGCGTCCCGGGCGGCGCGACCGTGACGGTCAACGGCGTGTCGGTGACTGGCGCGGGCGGCGGCGCGGCGCCGGCTGAGCCGGCGTTCGACTCCAGCTGCGAGGCGGTGACCACGCGCTTCGAGCAGGTGAACGGCAACTCGTGGAGGATTGTCGCGTTCTCCGAGCTGGCGGCCGGAACGGCCGACGGCGTGGACGGCATGGTCACGATCCTGCGCGGCACTTCGCCGGACGCCGTGACGACGCCGATGAAGCCCGATTCGATTGAGACGGTGAACGCCGTCAAAGTCGAGGCGATTGTCACGCCGCCATCGTTGGCGCCGTGCCAGTTCTTCAAGGTCCAGTTCGGCGAGTAGGCCGGCCTGGAGAAAGAATGTGCCAATGTGAAAATGTTGCCAGTGCCCAAACCCAATATCCAATTGGAACTGGCAACATTTTCACATCTCCCATTTCCTTCCGTGTTCCGGCGCGGTAGAGCCCTCTGTGGCTCCGTGTGAGGCGACGTATCAAATTTCGCGCTACTGAATGGCGCCGGGAGACGCGACATATCCGCGTCATCGGCGCGAAGGGCTTCCATCCGAATACTTCAGAATTTGATTCCCTGGAACCGGAGGCAGCCGCGGTCGCGGTAGGCGCGGGCCGCGTCAAGCAGTCGCTCCCGCGATGTGGAGAAGACTTTCGCGAGGCAGTCGAGACAGCGGAACTCCGTCGCCTGCGGACTCACGATTTTCGTCGTGAGCGCAGCGGCCACGGGTTCCACCGGCTTGCCGCAATCGACGCAATTCATGCCGGAACGGGCGTGCACCGGAACACGCGGCAGGTGTGGCGCGGCAGGGTGAACGGGATGTCGTCGCGTCCGGAAAGCGTGGTCTCGCCCGTGAACACGTCGCGCATCTCCAGCCTGAAACCGGACGAATAGGACAGGCCAAGGCGCTCAAGGAGGACGCGCCCGCAGGCATCCCCGTCATCGGCGAAGTTGACAAGCATGAGGGCGATGTCGCCGCCGTCGAGAAGCCGCGCCACGGCGCACGGCAACGACTTGTCGGGTCCCCCCATGCACGCCGCGAAGGGCTGCAGCGCGAGCGGGTCCTGGTTGATGCCAAGGAGGTCGCGGTTGGTGACGAGGGCGAGCGTCCCCGCGTCCATGGACCGGATGTCGCATCCGAGCATGAGCGGGGAACCCCAGAGGCACCAGGCGGCAAACTGCACCTTGTACTCTTCCGCGGTAGGGATGTCCTTCCCCGCCCATTGCTCGGCGGCGGCGTATCCCTTCTTGAACATCCCGACGGTGAGCATGTCCATGTCGTTGAAGCAGCCCGGCGCGCTCGTGTCGAACTTCGGCAGCTGCGAAACGGCGATGGCGCGCATGGAGCCGAAGGAGTCGAAAATGTCTCCCGTGGAGCGGTACATTCCGGCACCCGTCGAGCGGATCCAGCGCCAGACGTCGTCGGAGCCCCAGTTGCAGGCCGAGAAGAGGATGTCGCGCCCGGAGAGGCGCAGCGCCTGCCCCATGCGGCGGTAGTAGAACTCCCCCTGCCCCTGGAACGGCATGTTGCAGTAGTCGTACTTGAGGAAATCCACGCCCCAGCGGGCGAATGTCCGCGCGTCGAGGAACTCGTGGTCGAATGAGCCTGGGTAGTCGGCGCAGGTGCGGGCGCCGGCGCAGGAGTACATCCCGAACTTGAGTCCCTTGGAGTGGACGTAGTCGGCGACGAACTTCATGCCCCGCGGGAACTTGGCGGGATCGGGGACGATCTCGTGCGTCGTCGGATCGCGTTCGCGAAGCGACCAGCAGTCGTCGATGACGACGTATTGATAGCCGGCGTCGCGAAGGCCGCGTTCGACGAACTTGTCAACGCTCTGGAGGACGAGCTGTTCGTCGATGTTCTTGCCAAAAGTGTTACAGGTGTTCCAGCCTAGGGGGGGTGTTCGGGGGTTCATGGTGTTTTCAGAGAATGGGGGTTTCGTCGAGGTTGTCATCCAACAGCGCGATGCCGGCGACAAAGCTCTTTTCCAGTTTACCACGTTTTCCGAGATTCAGCAATTCGGCCTGGTTCAAAGGCAGGGCCCTGATTGCCTCGGCGAGCGGCAGGACGCGCGTGGGGAACGCTGGCGTTTCCGCATGTCAAAGCCTTACATGAAAGACTATTCTTCGGCCGCCTCCCGCATCCCCTGATTGACAAGGAAGTTTTCATCGCCATCATATTGGATGACATGCGCGGCACGGAGCCGATAGGCTGCGCGGAAGACGCTTTCCTCTAGGAAATGCCTGAAGTCATCGTTGTCGGCGAACTGCTTGAAGAGTTCAAGGCCGTCCTTCATCGTGGCGGAAACGGCGTCTCCGAGCGCGCGGTTGCTTTCGAGTCGCGCGTTGGTCTCGTCGGCATTGGCGCTGGCGTTGCGGAAGCGCTCGTCGTGCAGCACCATCCCTGGCAGTCGCATAATTTGCGCGCGGACGTTGTCCGCGTCGTTCCACTCGATGTTGCCGAACCGCCGGTTGAAGGCATCGATGATTTCGGAGAGAGGGTCAATCTGCGGTTCAGGCCGCCCGCCGGCCGCGCCGACGGGAACTGGCGACACTTCGGCGTCCGCGTCCTCAAGGGCGATTGCCATCTGCGCCTTCGCCTCCAGCCGGTAGCTGTCCAGGTCGATTGCGTCGAGAATTCCCTGCGAGAGGTCTTCGTCAATTGGCGAGGGCAACTTGGGCAGGAGCAATGAGAGGAACACCGAGAGCCGCTCCCAGTCTGGCTGCCCCACGGGTAGAATCGCCGATAGGAATCCATAGGTGCGGACGAACGCCTTGGCCGATCCCTTGAAGGAGACCTGCGCGTCTTCGTCCAACCTCTGATACTCCGCCGCAATCGGGTCGAGAAGCGCATCCAGCTCCGGTCTTGGCGCCCCGGCAAGGCACCGGTCGGCAACCTCCGCCGCCACTTCTGGGGAAAAGAGCTGGTGTTCGCCCATTTCACGACTGAGGTCGTGCAGCTTGTTCGGGTCAGTCTCGCCCGCGAGAAACGTTGTCTTGTAGTAGCGAGAGAAGGCGTCGCGGATGGATTCCGGGTCGTTGGCGAAGTCGAGGACGAACACCTCGTTCTTGCCTGGCCATGCCCGGTTGAGGCGCGAGAGCGTCTGCACCGCCTTGATGTCCGTCAGCGTCTTGTCAACATACATCGCCGAGAGCAGCGGTTCGTCGTAGCCGGTCTGGAACTTGTCCGCGACGATGAGGAAGCGATATGCCCCGCTGCGGAACTCCGTCTCGATCCGCGAGCTTGGAAAGCCGTTGACCGTCGCCTCTGTCTCGGTTTGCCCACGGAACTCCTTTTCACCCGAAAATGCGATTAAAGCCTTGTAGGGGCTCAGCCTGGCCTTGAGCTGCGTCTCGACCGCCGCATGCCATTCAAGCGCGCGCTCAATGCCGCCAGTGACAATCATCGCCCGCGCCTCGCCGCCGATGCGGTGCGCCACGGCGCGGTGGAAGTGCTCCACCGCTACCGCCGCCTTGCGCTCGATGGTGAGGGCCGCGCTCTCGACGAAGGCCCGGATCTTCTTCTGCGCCTTCCTGGAGTCGAAAGACGGATCGTCGGCGACGGTCTTGACGAGCTGGTAGTAGCTTTCGTAGGGAGTGTAGTTGCGGAGCACGTCGAGGATGAAGCCCTCCTCTATCGCCTGCTTCATCGAATAGACGTGGAAGGGACGGAAACGCCGCCCTTCAGGGCCGTCGAACGGCGTTCCGAACATCTCAAGCGTCTTGTTCTTCGGCGTCGCGGTAAAGGCGAAGTAGCTCGCATTGGGCGCCATCCGGCGCCCCTCCATCAGGCGGATGATGCGGTCCTCGGCGTCCTCCTCGTCGTCTGCCGCCGCGTCGCCCGAGACCGCGAGGTTCATCTTTGCGGAGAGGCGTCCGCTCTGGCTTGAATGGGCCTCGTCAATGATGATCGCGAAGCGGCGGTCGCGCAGCGTGGTCCCGATCTCGTCCTGGATGAAGGGGAACTTTTCAATCGTCGTGACGACAATCTTCCGGCCCGTCCGCAGCCATTCGGCGAGCGACCCCGAGTCGCCCGCATGCGCCACGATGCGGTCCTCCTGCGCGAACTGACGGATCGTGTCGCGGATCTGCCGGTCCAGGTTCACGCGGTCCGTCACGACCACGACCTGGTCCACGGCGGACTCGATGTCGCCGGGCCGCTCGGGCGACTCGCGCTCCAAGCCTACGAGCTGGTGAGCGAGCCACGCAATGGAATTTGACTTGCCGCTGCCGGCGCTGTGCTGCACGAGGTAGCGCGCGCCGACGCCCCGCGCCTTCACGTCCGCGAGGAGAAGCCGCACGACGTCTAGCTGGTGGTAGCGCGGGAAAATCTGCTTCTGCTTTTTGCGCCCCGTAGCGGGATCCTGTTCCTCTACGACCTGCGCGTAGTTCTCGATGATGTCGGCGAGCGATTCCTTTCGCAGAATCTTTCGCCAGAGATAGTCCGTCATGATCCCGTCGGGGTTGGGAGGGTTGCCTGCCCCGCCGTCGCGCCCCTTGTCGAATGGGAGGAACCACGAACTCTTCCCCGCTAGGCGCGTGCAGAAGAACACATGCGCGTCGTCAACGGCGAAGTGCGCCATGCAGCGCTTGAACGCGAAGAGCGGTTCGGCGGGCGACCGGTCGTTGCAATACTGATCTACCGCGTCACGGTAGTCCTGCCCCGTGAAGCGGTTCTTGAGTTCGCAGGTGAGGACCGGCAGCCCGTTCACGAAGAGGCAGAGATCCAGCGCGAGGCGCGTCGCGTCGCCAGAGTAGCGCAGCTGCCGCGTCACACTGAAGATGTTCTTGCCGAACAGCTCCCGCGCCGCCGCGTTCTTGGCCGACGGCGTTGGCGCGAAGAGGGAGAAGCTCCCAGGGTATGCCTTCACGCCCTTGCGCAGGACATCCACGACGCCGCGCTTCGCCACCTCCGACTGGACGCGGTCCAGGAACTTCTCCCGCGCGTTCCCCGGCGCGTCCGCACCGACCTTCGCCAGCTCCTCCGGCTGCGTCTCCGCGAGGAAGCGGAGGAGCTTCGCCGTGTCGAGCGCCCGCGCCCGGTCATAGTCCGCGTTTGAACCAGTCTCGTATCCGCCTTCCTCAACGAGGGAGCGGACGATCAGGTCCTCCAGACCTTTCTCGGACGTATCGGTGACTGTGTTCATGGCTCAGCTCTTAATCCAGCCCTGTTCGAATAGGCGAGTTCGCGCCTTCTCGATCTGCCGCTCCGAAAACTGTCGCTTCCGCTCGTTCCAGCCGTGAACCAGGGCGACCGTTTCCTCAGGTGTCCGCGCGCCTTCCTTTGAGGCGACCCAGTGCACCGTCGCGAGCAGTTCCATCCCAAACGAGTCCTCGTAGCCGTCAACGAGCCGCGCGACGCGCTCGATGCGTTTCTGCGTATCGGGCAGGTTCGCAAGGAAGTCGTTCGCAAGGTCCGCCGCGCCGGGCAGGAGCGTCAGTTCCTTGGTGGGCGCATCGCCGCCATCCGCATAGCCGGATAGCCAATGTCCCTCGATTGCGCGAAGGACGTGCCGGAGATTCTCGGCGTAGGGGCCGTAGGTCTGCTTTGAATAGTTCAGCCGGAGTGGTTCGCCGGATTCCTGGAGGAAATACAGCAACTTCTGGATTTCGAGAAGAGTGATGAATGGGGACAGCAAGCCGGAAAGGTATCGCCTCACGAGAGCGATCAGCGCCGCGCGTCCCGGCGACATCTTCGGCGCCTTTTCGGCAACTGCTGGTGCCGGCGCAGCGCCCGGTTCGAAAAGGACGCTGGAAAGCCCGGGCACCGACTCGAGGGCCGCCGCAATCTTCGGACGAACAATCTTCCAGTCAAGTCCGCCCAGCCCGCAGCCGAGGGGAGGAACGGCTACCGAGGAAACGCCCCGCTCCCGCAAGACGCGGACGAGATCCGCAAGCCCCGCCTCGATGTCCTCCATCCGGCTTCCCTGTCGCCAATGTCGTTTCGTTGGGAAATTGATAATGATCCGAGGAAATAGGGCACCCGTTTCAAATACGAACATCTTTCCCGGAACGACATCGCCGTTCTTGCAGGCACGTTCGTATGCCTTGAAGTTTTCAGGGAAGCGCTTCTTGAACTGAAGAGCGACGCCTCGCCCCATTACGCCAACGCAGTTCACGGTGTTGACCAAGGCCTCGGCGCTTTCGGCCAGCAAGTCTCCTTTTTTGATAGTGGTCATGGTTATTTGCTCCTCAGTAGTACCAGTCGCGGTGGATTTCTATTATCTCCAAAGGGACGATTCCTGTCAACATTTCGCGGACTTCCTCCGCACGACATTCATCAATGACGCCAATCCGCTCCACGAGAGACAACGGGAAGAAGCGCTCAACAAGGAATTCGGCCTGCTTGAAGGCCTGCGTCTTCTGTCCGTCTGTCCAACCATTCCACTGGTTCGATTCGATGATGTCCCAGTGAAGCTTTTCCAGACTCCGCATGTCGTTGTAGTCCTCGAACCACTCGGACCCCGCGTTGCTGTTCGTGAACGCCCAGTTGCAGCCTTGTTTTTGAGCCCAGCCGATGGCCGCTCGCATATCGGCCACGAGATGGACGATCGGCTCTTGTCCGTCGCGATAGGCAAGATCGGGATTTCTCTTGAAAATCAGGAAGAGCATAACGGATCGCGGGCAGAAGTAGAACGGAACGCAATCGCCGACATGCAACTGAGGTGCGGTCTGAAGTGTGCAAACATTGAGCCGCCTCTCCTTGATGTGTCCCAGCCCGATTCTCGTTCCCGGCAGTTGCCGCCGAATCGTTTCTGAATCGCAATAAAGCCCTCCCTCCCGCACCACCGACGCAAGCCGGTCGAGGTGCATGATGTGGTAGATCTTCGGTTTTTTGGGATGGTACCGGGCATGGGGAGCACTTGTTAGGCTGAGGTCTTGTTGGAAACTTCACTCATGGACTGATATTATCGCAAATATTGGTGGCGGGGTCAAGCACTTTTTTAAAAAGGCATATCCTCTTCCAAAGTTGGTGGTTTTACCGGCTTGACTGCAAGTTTTGCTTCAAAATTCCGAAGAATCAATTGCCGCATTTCAGCTTTGCAGGAAACAAGCATGTCGTAAAACTTTTGCACCGATTCAACAGTCAAAGTAGCCTTCCCCCTAAAAGTGTAACCCACATTTATGAAACAAAAGATGACTTCAATCGGATCCTGAATGTATTCTTCAAATAAATTCAACTCCAGAACCGCATTCAGTTTCTGAATTGTTTCTTCAACAGAATAACAAAAAATAGGCTTGGCATTGAACTGAATGACATATCCATCAACTTGTGATGTAAAGTCCTGATAGATTGCTTTGTTTTCTTCTGAAATGGCGCGGTAATGTCCAAGTTGCGGAACCAATGCAAGATGGACATCGGAAAAAGACTTGTATCGAGTTTCGCAGGATGGTTGTTTCATCTGTTCAAGTATTTTCCGGTATCGGAAAGAGTCAAGCCTGTTGTTTTCTTTCAGCAAGCGATAAAACAACTCGCCCAAATAATACAAATCTGTTTGGGAAGAATACTTTCTGTTAGCCTCTTCTTCTGGCAATTTTTCCACAGATTCCCGGTTCACGATAGTTCGGACGCTATAGTTATCCGATTCCAGAGCACAGTCCTTTCCCAATCCAAAATCTATCACCTTGGCAATGTTTGAGGACGTTACCATGATGTTTGATGGACGTATATCCCGGTGGACAACTCCATTTTTCTCCATGTAAACGAATGCGTCGATCAATTGTCGAAAAACGTCTTCGATTTCGGCTTCAGAAATGGAAGGGGTTTCAATGTATTCATCAAGATGCCACCCATCGACAAATTCCATCAGGATAAACCCTGTTTGAACTTTCTCGTAGAGATAGGAACCGAACACTCTGACAATGTTAGGATGATTGAGTTTGTAAAGAAGTTTGATTTCTCGCTTAAATGATTCAAAGAAGCGCTCCTTGTCGACACCGTCAGTTGGTTCATATTTCTTTGCGATGAAAACAATTCCAAGGTCAGGGTCTTGGATTTGGATTGTCTTTCCAAAAGAACCATTGTCAAAATTCCGGTTCAAGACAATGTAATCTTTCTGACGTATAAAGTGGGCTATGTCAGCAGAAGGCGAGTTCGCTGTCGCTTTGATGGAGTTCTTTTCAGCCATTCGGAATCCCTGCTTTCTGTTTGAGGGGTTCGAGTTGTGCTTGGATTTCGCGGGTAGTATTCATGAGAATGACTGAAATCAGCAATGTGTAGGTTCGGTCGTACCACTGTTCTAGTTCTTCTTCCGTCATACCCTGTAAAACCCGTTGAGACACCTTGTTTGCAGCTTGATTGTGCCTGATGTTCAAATTGTTCAGGCAAAAGCCGACATCGGAACGAAGTTGCTTGAACTGATCGGAGAACTTTGAGGACTTAAAAATCTGTTCGGCATACAAACCGAAGGAAGCGAGGATTTCCCTTTTCCGATTGAGATCGCCTTTTAGAGACACTCGATTGTATTCGAGGACATCAAGCGCGACTTGATCGTCGTTGATATGCTCGATGGCTTCGTCAACAGCCGAGTCTTTGCGAACGGCATATTCAAACCCGCCTCGTTTTATGAACTTGTATCCTGCCTTCTCGAAAATGATAGCTATATTTTCAATGATTTGTGTGCAAATTGTTCTTCCCTCCGTAGGCATTGATTGAAAGGACTGCTGTGGAATGCAAAGCAAGATGTTTTCAAGAACCTCGCAGCATATAATCAAATCGTCTAATTTGCAATTATTCCAATCACATTTTGGGAATGTATCGTAAAGAAAGGTTCGATATCGGGTGCTGTGCCTCGAATTGGCATAATCCGAAATACATCTCCAATGTAGTCCTTCAATGGCAGTAATCTTCCATACCCCCAAAAAGTGTCCTCGAAGAACAAGTGTTTTAGGCGATCATATTCCTTCCATGGATCGATGATTTTGGAGGTGATAATGTCATACAGGTGTCGGGAAGGATTGTTCATGGTACTGGGCGTAGTTGCAGATGGGATTCTGATTTTCATTTCATGACACCTCCACCGCGCCCGTCACCGCGTCGGAGACGAGACGGGTGCGGAGTTCCTGGAGAAGGGCGATCTGCTTGCGGATCGCCGCTTCCGCGGCGTCGAGTTCCGAACAGACCGAATCCAAATGCGCGACGATGCGCTCCTGTTCGGGAAGAGGGGGAACGGCAACAAGCAATTGCCCTAAATCTTCTTTGTTGATTTTGGGCATTTTGACCCTTGCGCAGCACTCCGTGACTTGCTGGACAAAAGGCGAGGACAGCATAAAGAACAAGAACCATCTCTTGTTTTGCGTAGTTTCGATGGGATACATGTCTGCGCTACACAAACCATCGCATGGCGCAATAACAACCTTGTTGAGTGTAGGCCGGATTTTTGAATACAAGATTTGACCGGCCTTGAAGAGGTGGTTTCCGCTTTCGACTCCGGCATCACGAACCGTTCTTGACATCACCAACCGACCAGAACCTTTCTCTATGCATTCTGGGGCAATCTGTGGATAATCTGCATATTGATTCGGTTCGACAAGATTAGCGCAGACTTTAGCGATCCTTTTGAATTTGACAACATTCCACCCCTTCGGAATCTTTCCGATCCAAGGGACGCCGGAATCCTTGCGTTCCGTGGCGGGGTCCAGGCCGCCCGTCACCGCGGCCGAGACGAGCGCCTGCTTGCGTTCCCGCAGCAGTTCGATTTCGCGCTCCTTCGCCCGCACCAGTTCGTCGATCGCCGCCGTCTTTTCGTCCAGGTAGCGGACAATGCGGTCTTGCTCGGAGGGAGGGGGGATTAGGAAGGGGATCTCCTTCATTCGAGGAATAGACAAATCCCATTGTCCTACGCGAATGCCATCGGATGATTGGGCAAAATATGCAACATATTTGGCCGACCTGATAGCTGTATGAAAGAAGTCTTTTTCCACGCCATGAACATCAAATACAAAGTAGGCAGGGCTGACAATGCCTTCATATGAAGAAACCCCATATGAACCCTGA
>JAGCPM010000068.1 GCA_017965685.1 Kiritimatiellia bacterium
CACTCTTGCCGGAGAGTTGCGGAAGATTGGGGTCTTCGCCAAGTTCCGAATCGGGCTTGACCATCGTCCTTACCACATCGTCGCCGACGAACATCACGCAGAACGCCACCGCTACAGCGCCCCACGCCCACTTGTTGCGTATGAGCTTGTTGAATTTCTGGATTACCATTTTACAGTACTTTGCTTTCTTTTGTTCTTTCGTTTAAAACTCAAGATCGTCGTCGCCGCCGCTTTCGCCTGCATCGCCCGAACCTTCGGAACCGCCGTCAGATTCGGCGTCGCCGCCATCATCTTCGCCGGAATCATCGTCTTCGACATCGGAATCCTCGGTTTCGCTCGCTTCGGAGGCCTTTTTGGCGAGATCGTCGCTCAAAGCCTTCTTGGAGATGCAAAGTTCGCCGGAATTGACTTCAAAGAGACCTTCTGTGAAGGCGCAACGGTTTACGAGATCTCCGCCGGCGTTGAACGTCATAACCGTCACCGCCATGCGCTGCCCGATATCCGGAACAGCCCTGTGTATCCTGACTGCCGTGAGAGGGGAAAGTTTCCATTCGAGTTTCTTCTCGACTGTTGTCGTTTCGCCGGTCTCGTAGTTCTTCTCTCTGACCTGTCCCTGATCAAGGACGAGATTGACGTCGCCGCTGACGCCGTATATCGCCGTGAAAAGAGCCTCGTTGGCCATTCTGATTTTGACCTCGTTGGCCGCCTTCAGACGGTTTGCCACAAAATGCATGCCCTCTATGTCGAGCGTGCCGGTGACGCATCTTATGGTTGTCATGTCCCCATCTGGCATCTTCGCATAGACATAGTGGGAATCGCCGGCGAGATTCTTGGCGGCGAACCCCTTGCTGGTGACCAGAAAGGCGCCAGCCGGGAAGTTGCTCGGCAGTTTGACGTCGACTTCGCCCTGCAGGAGCGTAATCGCCCGGACCTGCTCACCCATGGGCCGCGGCACGGTTCCGAAGGACGAGCCCTTGCCCGAGATTTCCACGTACGCGTCCTTGCCGAACTGGAGCTTTAGGTAGTCGCCTTCGCTGGAAGTCCTGAAGCACGAACCAAGAGGATAGAACTTATCCTCGATCGCGAGCTCCCAGTCGATGCTGGCCGGCTTGAGAACCTCCACCTTGCCTTCGATCCTGCGGCAGTACGGCAGGAGCGAAAAGAGCTTGCCTGAAGGCTTGGTCGGCGCGACAGCCTCGCCATCGTCTTCGTCGGAGGATTCCTCCTGAGCCTCGCCTGCGGCGGGAGCTTTCTCTTCTTCTTCGAGAAAGTCGTCGTCCTGGGCGAACGCAACGGCCGAGCACGAGGCTGCCGCCACTATCGCAACGCGAAGGATGTTTTTCATGTCTAGCTCCTTTCGGGTTGGGGAGAGGATCAGACGAGATGCGCGCCCTTGGAAGGCTTGATGAGCGAGCAAATCGGCTCGTCGCCGAACTTCGCCTTGTATTCTCTCGTAATCTGCGCCGCAATCTTGTCCGCCGCCGAAGGATCGACCAGCAGGCAACAGGAACCGCCGAATCCGCCGCCGGAAAGTCTGGCTCCGTAAACCTCGGGAATTGCCTTAGCCGCATCGACGATCGCGTCAAGCTCCTCGCAGGAGTTCTCGAACCAGTTGCGGCTCGACTCGTGCGAATCGTACATAAGCGCGCCAAACGCCGCGAGGTCGCCCTTTGCGAGCAGGCCGGCACCCTGGACCACGCGCTCGTCCTCGCCAATCGGATGCACGGCCCTCTTCGCCTTCGTCTCGTCGAGTCCGCCCCTGTAAAGCACCCACTCGGCCATAGTCACGTCTCGGAGATGCGTAACCTTCTTGCCCCTGAGAACGTCCGCGAAATGCTTCGCCGCATCTTCGCACGCCTGACGGCGGCTCGCGTATGCGCCATCCACGAGAGCGTGCTTGGCGTTGGACTTGACCATCATGAACGCAACCGACGGCCCCATCGACACGGTCTTGAACTCGTTCGTCCTAAAATCGCTCTGCACAAGCGAACCTTCCTCACCATACATGGAGGAAGCCTGATCGAGAAGTCCGCACGGGCAACCGGCGAACGTGTGCTCCGCCTTCTGGCCGATCTTGGCCATCTCGGTCTTGGTTTTCTCTACGCCATAGAGCTTGGAGAGCGCCAGAACGGTGCACATCTCGAGCGCGGCCGAAGAGGAAAGCCCAGCGCCGAGCGGAATGTTGCCGAGGAACATGCCCTTCCAGCCCTTGAGCGCCTTGGCGGGAGCGCCGTCGAACAGCCAGTTGAACGTTCCCGTCACGTAGTTCTGCCAGGTCATCTCCTTCGCGGGCGCGACATTGGAGATGTCGAACTTCGCAGTTTCCATCAGATCGCCGGCCGTAAGCTCGCAAGAGGTATCCTCGCTGGCGCTGACCGCGAAGAACGTCCCCTTGTCGATTGCCGCCGAGAAGACGTAGCCCTCGTTGTAGTCGGTGTGGTTGCCCAGCACCTCGATGCGGCCCGGCGCGTATGCCACGATGTCGGGCTTCTTGCCGTATTTCTGTTCAAACTTCGAGACGAGTTCGTCGTAAACTTCTTTGTTTTGCATGGCGTTTTCTCCTTGTGTTTTAAAAGGTTGCTTACTGGGCCCGCTTCGACGGGTTAGAAAGGGCGTGCGCGTAGACGAGCACGTACGCCAAGAGTCCGATCGTCATCCAATAGCTATTAAGGATTCCAACTTTGTCGGCGATATAGCCCTGCACGGGAAGCAGGAACCCGCCGCAGACCATCGCCATGAAGATGCCCGAACCCATCGGGACATACTTGCCGAGGCCCTCCGCAGCGAGGTTGAAGATTGCGCCCCACATGACTGAAGTGCACAATCCGCAGAGCGCGACGAGGCCCATTGAAAGCGGGAACTCCTTTCCGAAGACCGTAATCATCCTGACCGGCATGTAGATTGCCGTCGCAAGAAGCGCGATGCCCACGACAGAGCAACATGTCACCATGACCTTGGAGCTGACCTTGCCGCCGATCGCGCCGCCGATGAGACGGCCAATCATCATGCAGAACCAGTACGCGCCGACAACCGAGCCGGCGACCGCCGCGCCGACATACCAAGGCTGACCCTCCTGCGTCATGTAGAGATTCGCCATGTTCGGGATGCCGCACTCTATGATGATGTAGAAGAAGATTCCGATTGCGCCAAACGTGAAGTGGCGGAACTTGAGAGTCTCGACAATGTCCCTGATTACGGATGTGCCGCCCGCAAGGCGCGTAGCCTTCTCCGCCGCAGTTTCCATGTGCGGCTCGGGAATGCTGGAGAAGGCGATGATGACGAACGCGAGAGCGAAAAGCCCCATCGCGATCAGCAGCGCGGGCGCAGCGTCCGCGACCTTGGCATTCGCGACTTCGCCGCCGATCAGATATCCAAGCAGAACCGGAGCCAGCGTCGCACCCACGGAATTGAGCGAACAGCCGATCTGCACCAGCTGGTTGCCCTTCTTGCCCTCGCCGCCAAGCGTGTTGAGCAAAGGATTCACGACGAGGTTGAGCATGCACATCGAGAAGCCCGCGATGAACGCTCCAATCACGTACACGACGAACGAGCTGACGAACCCCGAGACGAGCTGCACGCCAACGCCGGCGAAGCCGACCGCGACCGCAAGAAGAGAGGTGAACTTGTATCCCTTGCGCTTCAGGATAAGGCCGCCCGGGATGCCCATGAAGAGGTAGGCGAAGAAGTTGGCGGCCGACCCCAGCTGCGACGCGGTGTTCGACGCGCCAAACTGGTTCTTGACTATGACACCCATCGACCCCGCGAAGTTCGTCACAAAGGCTATCATGAAAAACAGCGCGAACATCGCAAGTATCGCCATCTGGTTTGATTTCTTGTTTTGGATATCTTCCATGTCTCTACCTTCTTTCCCTGTGTTTGCTGGATTGTGTGTATTATATCTAATTCATGCGGCCGCAGTCAAGGGGCTAAATGAGGTTGTGGGCGTCGATGTCGATTCCCGCCCGCACCCCCGAAGGCGGCGGCAAGGTCTCGCAAAGCCATTTCCATGCCTTTGCGACGGACTTCGCAGACGCGCTCTTGATCGCGATCTGCCACCTGTACCAGCCCTCCGCCTTTGCCAGCGCGCATGGAATGGCGGTCGCGACATCGAAGGCGGATATCTTTTTGAGGGCCGCCGAATAGTGGTTCGCCCACGCCTCGGCGAGAGTGGCGTCCTTCGACATCACGCGGACCACCGAGTAGTGCGCATAGGGGGGGTAGAGATAGTCCTTCCTCACGGCGAGTTCGGAGCGTGCGAACGATTCGTAGTCCCCGCGCGCCGCAGCGAGTATGGTCGGATCGCCGGAGTTCCGCGTCTGGAGTATCACCTCTCCCGGCAGGCACGCGCGTCCAGCGCGCCCCGAAACCTGCGACACGAGCTGGAACGTCCTTTCCGCGGCGCGGAAGTCCGGCATGTTCAGCGAGCTGTCGGCGTTCAGTATCCCGACAAGAGTCACATTCGGGAAATCCAGCCCCTTTGCAATCATCTGCGTCCCGAGAAGTATGTCCGCCTCGTGCCGCCCGAACGCGCCAAGTATATCATCATGCGAATTCTTGCGAGAGGTCGAGTCGGAATCCATCCTTAAGATCCTCGCCTCCTTGAAGCACTTCGCAAGCGCGGTCTGCGCCCGCTGGGTTCCTATGCCCTTGTATCCTATGGAAGCGGAACCGCATTCGGGGCATGCCTTCGGACGCTCAATCCAACCTCCGCACACATGACACCTAAGGCAATCGTCCGCAAGATGGTACGTGTACGGCATCGCGCAATCCGGGCAAGTGGACACGAACCCGCAATCTTCGCACTCCACAGATC
>JAGCPM010000069.1 GCA_017965685.1 Kiritimatiellia bacterium
GACGCAGTGCGCGCACTCTACCGCAACGATCTTCTGGAGGAGATTTGACGATGCTTTCGATGAAAAGGCCGCTGGTCGTTTTCGATCTCGAGACGACAGGGATTCTGCCGCGCAAGGACCGCATAGTGGAACTTGCCGCGATAAGGGTTATGCCGGACGGGAGCGAAACATCGAAGTGCTGGCTGTTGAATCCGGAGATTCACATTCCGGAGGAGACTTCGGCCATCCACGGAATTACGGACGAGATCGTCAAGGACTGCCCGACGTTCAAAGAGAAGGCCGCCGAGATATTCGATTTCTTCCGCGACGCCGATCTTGCCGGATTCAACTCCGACCACTTCGATATTCCCTGTCTTGAGGCGGAGTTCGAGCGCGCCGGGATGTCGTTCGCTGCAAGTTCGCGCAAGCATGTTGACGTGCAGAAGATATACCACAAGATGTTTCCGCGCAATCTCTCGGCTGCGGTCAGGGAATACCTTGGCCGGGATCACAAGGGCGCGCACGGAGCGGAAGCGGACACAAGGGCCACGCTGGAGGTTCTCAAGGCCCAGCTGGAGCGGCATGGGGAAGTCCTGCCGAAGAGCGTTGACGAAATGGACGCGCTCCTCAATCCGCGCGATCCAATGAACGCGGACCGCAATGGAATGCTCCGCTGGCGCGACGGAGAGCTCACGATCAACTTCGGCAAGAAGAAGGGCGAAAGGGTGAAAGATCTGCTCCTGAACGAGCCCAACTACCTTAGATGGATAGTCCGGGGCGATTTCGACGCCGAAACAAGGATGATAATAAAGGATCTTCTCGAACACGGACGCTTGCCACCGGCGCCCTGAATGTGGTATAATATGCATATGCGAAACTACAGACTTCTTGTCGCGGCGACGCTCTTTCTCGCCATTCTGTGCGGTGCGCCGGCCGATTCGATGCCGACATCGCGCACCCGCTACGCGACTGACGCCTATCCAGGGTTCGATCGCGAAGAGAATATCGTGCTTCCCGGAAAGAAGGAGCCCCGCTGGTTCCATTTCTGGAACGGTCCAAAATATGACACTCCGGAGGAGGAGTTCGCCTATGCCGAAAGCTGCCGCGCGGACGGATGGTGGCGGGCGGCGCGCAGGGCGTATGATGCGCTGGTCCGCGAGTGGCCAACTTCACCCGAAGCGCCAAAGGCGCAGCTCGCGCTCGCCGACTTGTACCTGGGGCACTACCAGGAATACGAGAACGCCTTCGAGGAGTACAGGTATCTTCTGGACTACTACTCGTCCGCGTGCGACTACGACGCCATCGCGCGCCGCCTGTACGAGGTCGCCAAGATGATGCGGGAGGAGGGAAAGACGATAATCTTCTTCCGCTTCGCGAACACGGTCGACGTCCGCCGTGCATTCGAGGCCGTGGTGTTTCGCGCGCCCGGCGCAAGCTACGCGCCGGAGGCCATGCTGACCGTGGCAGAGCTCAGGGAGGAAGACGGCGAGTACGAGAAAGCGGTTACCGTGTACGAGAACCTCCGCAATCTCCACGCCGGCACGAGCGAAGCGGACGACGCCCTGTACCGGGAGGGGAAGGCCAGAATGATAGTCCTGAGGGAGCACGAATACAACCGCCAACGCTGCCAGGACACGATAGACTATCTCAAGATGGCGATGGGCGGGAACGTCGGCGGCCAGGCGCGCCGCGACGAGATGAAGGCGTGGCTCGACGAGGCGCAGGCCCTTGTCGAAGAAGAAGCTTTCGCCGCGGCAAAATTCTACGATTCCCGCACCCGCACGAAGCGCAGCGCGATAAACGCGTATGAAAGATTTCTCAAGGAATACCCGGCGAGCGTACATGCGAACGAGGCTCTTTCGCGGCTCGCGGAACTCAAGTCGGAGGAAAAATGAACAAGCTGAAACTGGTATCGCTGCCCGTTCTCGCCATCCTGGCCGGATGCGCCGCGTATTCATGGCGGCCGACGGTTCCCGCCGGACTCAGGACCGTAGCGGTGCCGACAATGCGCAACGAGAGCGACGTGACCGAACTCGGCAATCTGGCGACGCGCGAGATTCTGCGCGAATTCCAGCGGGAGGGCACGATGAAGATAGCGTCCGTCGGAGACGCGGCAATCGAAATCCAGGGCATAGCGCTGTCCGCACAGGCTGGAGTCTCGTCGTATTCCCGCAGCACAAGCTGGCGGAACCTTGAATACACCTTCGACGGAGAGTTCGAGATAAGCGTTGTAGACAAGCGCAACGGGAAGGTCCTGATCGAGGCCAAGAGATACAAGGCGCACACCACGTTCCTTTCATCGACCGACATCCTCACCGCGAAGCGAGATGCCGCCGGACGTCTGGCGGAAGACCTTGCTCGCCAGGTGGTTGACGACGTGCTTTCCTACCCGTATGACATCGAGAGCGCCGACGACCTTCCGTCCGATGGCGCCGAGGAGGCTCTGCAATGAACGAAGTACACGCTGTAATCGAACTCAGAATCACCCCGCAGCGCGAATGCGGATTCGGTAAGATAGCCGAAAAGGTTGCGAAATACGAACAGGTTGAGGCGTGCTTCCTGATGTCTGGCGGTTACGACCTTCTCGTGTTCGTGAAGGGACGCGATCTGCAGGACGTGGCGCAGTTCGTGGCGCAGGACCTATCGACGATCGACGGGGTTCTTTCCACCGCCACCCATTTCATGCTCAAGACCTACAAAGCCGGCGGGGTGTTCGAAAACGCCGGCGGCGACGACCGTCTTGCGGTCACGCCCTGAACTGAGGAAAGGAGAAAGACATGGCCGTCGATCTTGCGCAAAAGGCGCAGAATTTCACAAACCGGGGCAGGCAGGCCCTGGAATCGGGCCGCTACGAGCTCGCTGTTGACATGCTGATGGAGGCGGTCAACGCCGCTCCCGACGCCCTGGAGACGCGCAAGCTCCTGAGGGCCGCGCAGATAGCGAACTTCCGCAAGAACGGCAAGGCCGGTTTCGGCGCGAAGATGGGCTACATGCTCGCGAGGCAGAAGATAATGGCGCTCGTCAAAAAAGGTCAGGGCCTGGAAGCGATGGCCGAGGCAGAAAAGCTTCTTTCGCAAAATCCGCTCGATCCGGACAACATCGAAGCGGCGGTAAAGGCGGCCGAGGCCGCGGGCAAGACGGACCACGCCGCGATAACCGTCGAAGCGGCCTACGAGTGCTCGAACAAGGATCCGGCCCTGCTAGAGCGCGTGGCGACCTACTACCAGATGGCGAAGAACTGGGCGAAGGCCCGCGACGCCTACCGCAAGCTCAGCGAGATCAAGCCGGGCGACCAGCGCGTCATGCAGCTTCTGAAGAATACCGAGGCCCAGGCCACGATGAACGCCGGATGGGAGCAGACGGCAGGCAAGAAGGGCGGCTTCCAGAATCTCATAGCGAACAAGGAGCAGGCGAAGAAACTCGACCAGGCGAACAAGGCCGTAATCACTGGCGAAGACGCCGATGCCCTCATCGCCGAGAAACTCGCGCAGATCGAGAAAGAGCCGAAGAACATGAACGCCCGCCGCGCGCTCGCCCGCATCTACATGCAGAACAAGCGTTTCGAGGAGGCGGTAGGGTGCCTGCAGCAGGCAATCGAGGCGGCCGGCGCGATGGACCCAGAACTCGACCGCATGCTTTCGCAGGCCACTGTGCAGTACTACGACCAGCAGATCGAACTCTACAGGCAGGCCGGACAGGAAGCCGAGGCCGAAGAGATGGAGCAGGCGAAGAACCAGTTCGTGTTCGACGACCTCGCCTCGCGCGTCGAACGCTATCCGAACGACCTCCACCTCAGGTATGAGCTTGGCATCCAGTACTACACCTACGGTTACTACGACGAGGCTCTGGAACACCTCCAGCTCGCGCAGAAGTCACCGAAGGACAGGCTGTGGGCCCTATACTATCTGGCTATGTGCTTCCTCGCCAAGGAGCAGATCGATATGGGCGTGATGCAGCTCGAAACGGCGCGCGACCAGATACCGACTATGGACGAGCTGAAGAAAAAGGTCGTATACCAGCTCGGTATATGCGCCGAGGCTCAGGGTGATCTGGAGAAAGCGTACCAGTACTACAAGGACGTCTATTCGGCCGATGTCGGATTCGAGGATCTTTCGGAGCGGATGCTTGCGGTGTCGCAGGCTCTAAAAGCCCAAAAACAGTAACGGAGGAAAGCGAAAATGAAAATCAAGAAACCACTTCCTTCTGGCGGAGCCAAGCCCGGTCCGGCGGCGCCGGCGACCGGCGGCGCCACGATATCCGACAGATTCAAGCTCGAGCCTGTCGCAACGGAAAAGAAGTCCGGCGGCGGAACCATCGGCAAGACTTCCGCGATAATCGGACTTGTCGGCGGAGTTCTGGCTCTGGCCGTGGCTGGAATGCTGGTATTCACTCTATACAAGCATTGGGAAGCCCTGATGCCGGCATGACAAGATGAAAGACGTAATGCTTTCATCGCGGGCTAAGGCAGCCGTGCGCTTGGCCCTCGACGAGGATCTCGGCGACGCCCTGTCCGTTTCCGCGAAACGCTGGCTCGATGCGACCAGCGAGGCACTTGTAGATCCGGACGCGGTCGCCACCGGCGAGATATATCCCAAAGGTGACGGTTGTGTCGTCTCAGGCGCGACCGTGGCCCGCGCTGTAATGCGCGCCGTAGATTCCAAGATCAAGGTGTCCATACTGAAAAAGGACGGCGAGACGGCGAAGAAGGGCGAAGCGATACTGACCTTCCGCGGCAAGGCCCGCAGCATTCTCGCTGCCGAGAGGACCGCCCTCAATTTTATGCAGAGGATGTGCGCCACGGCAACGCTCGCCCGCAGATTCGTGGACGCCACGAAGAAAAACGGCACCCTCATACTCGATACGCGCAAGACCACTCCCGGTCTAAGGGTGTTCGAGAAGTACGCCGTCCTCTGCGGCGGCGGCACGAACCACCGGTTCGGAATGTACGACCGCGTGCTTATGAAGGACAACCATCGCAGACTCTGGAAGGGCGGCGACGGCTCAAGGCTGGACGAGGCTGTTCTTGCGGCCCGCAAGGCTTTTCCGAGGCTCGCAGTGGAAGTCGAGGTGGAGAGCCTTGAAGAGTGCAAAAGCGCCCTCAAGGCGAAGCCGGAGTGGATAAAGCTGGACAACATGTCCATCTCCGACATGAAAAAATGCGTGAAACTCTGCAAGGGCATCTCTAAGACCGAGGCATCGGGCGGAATAACGCTCGACCGCGCGAAGGAGGTCGCCGCAACGGGTGTCACTGCCATTTCGCTCGGATGTCTCACACACAGCGCGGGCAGCGTAGACCTGAGCCTGGAGTGGAGAGCGGTGTGAAGTTTCTGACCGTAGATGTCGGCAACACATCCACCGCCGTGGCGTTCTGGAACAGCGGCCGCGTTTCGTGCGTTTCGCACCATGACGGAGGCTTCGCGGAAGCCGCCGCCGCCGCAGAAAAACTGATAGCCTCCCGAAAGCCAGATGCGATTGCGTACGTTTCCGTTGTGCCTAAGGCGGATCATCAATGGAAGCGCTTCGCAAAACGCCATGCTCTGCCCCTGAAAGCAGTGGACTGGCGCAATGCGGATCTGAAACTCGACTATCCCGAACCCGAGACTATCGGCGCGGATCGTCTGGCCGATGCGGCGGGCGCGATAGACAAGTACGGCAGCGGCATTGTCGTGATGGATTTCGGCACGGCGCTGACCGCAGCAGTCATCACAAAAGACGGCGTTTGGCGCGGCGGAGCGATTGCCCCGGGATTTCCGCTCATGCGCGATTATCTTTTCGAGCGCACCGCGAAACTGCCCCGCATGAAACTCGGCGGAGCCAAACCCCCGAAGATCGGACGCTCGACCGAAGAGGCGATGCGTTTCGGCGCGATAGTCGGCTACCGCGGAATGGTGCGCGAGATAGTCGCGACGCTAAAGTCCAATTTCGGCGAGGATTTCTCTCTCGTCGCGACCGGCGGATTCGCCAAATGGGTCTTGAAGGGCCTTGAATTGCCTTTCACGATAGACAGCACGTTGACATTGTATGGAGCAGGCCTCATATGCGCAAAATCA
>JAGCPM010000070.1 GCA_017965685.1 Kiritimatiellia bacterium
AGCCAGGTCCACGTCCGAATCCAGGGCCTCCGTGCGGACGAGCGTACGCGCCGAATGTCGTAGCAACTACCGCGATTGCGGCTATCATCAGTTTCTTGTTCATGTCTTTTTCTCCTTCTTTCTGCGCACGCTCCATTGCGTCCACATTTGCGTGAGGTGGATTCGCACGGACGTTCTGACAGATTTTTTTGCACCTCTGGCGGAGGGAGAGGGATTCGAACCCCCGAGACCTTGCGGCCCGCCGGTTTTCAAGACCGGTGCGATCAACCACTCCGCCATCCCTCCTTGAGACGGGCGTATTATATCATATTTGCGGCATTTACGCCTTGAGTTGCGCAATTTCGTCAGAAGTCAGGTTGCGCCATTCGCCGGGAGCCAGGTCAGGCGGAAGCCTAAACGCGCCAACGGCGACTCGCTTCAGCGTCAAGACCACTAGGTGTGCGGCAGCGCACATTTTGCGTATCTGCCGCTTTCTGCCCTCTGAAAGCACAAACTTGAGAAGCCGTGTGTTGTTGCCAAAGTCCTTAACAACTTCCACTGGCACGGGGCGAATAGTGTATCCGTCGTCCAGGGTCAAGGGCGAACGCAGCGTCGCCAGTTTCTCCGCCGACCAGTGTCCTGCCACCTTCACCAAGTATGTCTTTCTATGCACAAAGCGCGGATGCGTCAGTTCATTCACCAGCGCCCCGTCGTTCGACATGAGAAGCAGACCTTCGCTGTCCCTGTCCAGTCGCCCTATTGGTACCAGCCGCTCCGGCGTCTTCACTATGTCGGCGACGGTCCTTTCCCCAAATGGGTCGCTCATCGTTGAAATTACGCCGACTGGCTTGTAAAGGACTATCGTGCGTTTTCGCTCTGCGGCGACCAATGGCTTTCCGTTGACGCATATCGAAGCCGCGTCCTCGAATCTTGCACCCGGCTCGCGCACGACACTGCCGTCAACCGTGACAGCTCCAGATTCTATCAGCGCCGCCGATCCGCGCCGCGAGGCTATGCCAGCGCGGGCGAGGATGTTCTGGAGCCGTTCGCCCACCGCTGTCACTTGACTTCGCGGTACGCCTCGACCTGCCGCTTGAATTCGTCAGTACCAGCGAAGCCGCACGACTTGAATTCGGGGCAGAATCCGCGTTAGACGCACTCCGGCACGCAGCAAGACGCGACCTCCGGCTCGACCTTCGCGATTTCATCTACGACGAGTTTCCACGCGGCACGAGTCTCGGGACTCGCCTGACGGCACATCCGGCGACGGCTTATGAACGTCACCTCCTGCGCGTTGGCGAAGCATTCGTGCACGACAGGCGCGTCCTGCCTTGCGCCCGTGCGATCCTCGCCGGTGCGGTCGGTGCGCTGTGTCGAGACGAAATGCTCTATGCCGTACTTGTGGCGCACGAAATGCACGCTCACCCAATATGGAAGATCCTGCCACTTCCAGTTGAAGCACAGCTTGCGCACCGGAGAATGCTCCGCGAGGAGTATGCGCTTTTTCCATTTTGAGGACGGTTCCTTTGTTCCCTCGTCCTGCCTAATCGTGGTTCGCGCGGCATCCGCGACATCGCGCCATGTGCCAAGCACCTTCAGGAATTTTATCGTCGCCATGCTCGTATTATACCAAAAACCCCGCCAGATGGCTGACGGGGTTTCTGCTCTAGGCCTACACCTTGAGATATATCTTGCGCTTATGCAAGAACCAGAGTATGGCCCAGCATATCGCAAGATACCCGATTGCCAAGACCAGCCCGGAAAGCCGCTCCGGGAACATTCCGGCAAAACGCCCGAACAGCATGGTGCGCGTATGTCCGAGGCTGAACAGCGGCTGGGCGACGTAGATGGTTATGGCGTTCAGGCCAATGACACGCAGGAACAGCGTCCGTCTCCAGCACCCATTTACGTCGATTAGCCAGTAGAAGAGCGCGAACATTGCGATGGAATACCCGCCAAGGATCAGCGCGAACGACGACGACCATATTGGTTTGATTATCGGGAACGACCACCGTCCGCACCCGAACGCCATCAGGCATCCGGCCGCGGTGAACGCGGCGGCGGCGGCGAACAGCAGCGCCACCTGGCGTCCGCCCGACAGTCTGTTCCTCGCCCATCTGACGAACTCGCCCGTGAACATCCCCAGCATCGCCGTGACTATGGACGGAATCGTTGCAAGCAGTCCCTGGTTGTCGAATGGGTATTCCGGAGAGCCTGGGTGTATGCGGCTGATCGGACGGAGCACCGTCCAGTCCACCCACGCCGATATGTTTCCAGTCGGCGCGAACACCTCTGCCAGAGTGTGTCCTGGCGCGGGAACAAGCACGTTCAACGCCCAGTAGCCAAGCAGTATGCCTCCCGCGATAATGGCGCGCACTTTCACTCCGAACGCGAGGAACAGCCATGACGCACAGGCCCACGATATTCCTATCCTCGCCAGCACCATGCCATAGCGGAATTCCTTGCCCATGAAGAATCCTTCGAAAACCATGCCGAGCAGAACGAGGGCCGCCATGCGCCGCAGCGAGCGCCATGCTATCTGCGCCTTGGTGCGACCGTGCTCTAGCTGCTTCGACATGGAGAACGGGAATGAAAGGCCGGCTATAAAGATGAAAAGCGGGAAAATCGTGTCGTGCTGCGTAAGCCCGATCCACTTTGGATGGTGCATCTGCAGCGCAAGCCAGCAGTCTTTTCCGAAGCCCAGCGCGACGCATATTTGCTCAATTACGCCGGAAAGGCCCATGATGAAAAGCATATCGAAACCCCGGAGGGCATCGATGGATTCCAGTCGTCCGTCGCAACTTGCCGTCTTCATCGCATATTCAGCCATAACCTGCTTGCCTTTCCCAACACGTGTAGTCGTTTGCTTCTCCTGCTTCTGCCGCCATGCGGCTTCCATACGCCATATTATACCAAAAATACTTTATAGTGCTTAGGCGTCGTGTGCACATTGCTCACGGAATCATAAAATGATATACTGCTTCTGTCAACACAAATGGGGGAGCTGAAAATATGTACTATAAGAAGATGAAGATTGCGATTCTTGCCGCATTTTGCTGCGCGGCTTTCACCCTGTCGGCGAAGGAAGCCATAGTGTTCGTCGGCGGACATCCGGACGTCAGCGAAGGATTCGCTGCAACGGCGTTTCTGCTTAAGGACAAGTACGACATCCACATCGTCGATCTCACGCGCGGCGAGCGCGGCCTGGGGCTGGAGGGGATGTACGACGGCT
>JAGCPM010000071.1 GCA_017965685.1 Kiritimatiellia bacterium
CAGCTGCAGAACGTGCACTTCGCATGCCAGCAATCGCGTCCGGACATGATGTACGTGCCCGGCGTACGGCGGAAGTTCCCGTTCTTTACGGCATACAGCTTCCAATGGCAGAGGTCGCGGTCGATCCAGGGTGTCGTCTTCTGGTCATGGTCCAGCCGGAAGCGTCCCGTATTGGCGTATGCGCCAAAGGGTGAGGGCCGGGAGTTCTCGCCCTCCGCCCTATACCATATGCCAGCCTCGAACTTTGCAGGGTCGAACGAGGATGAAACAAGGTTTCTGAGCAGAAAGTCCCAATCGCCGCCCGTGAGGATGAAGTCCACCGGGGACTTCTCCATCGTCTCCTCCGGCATGGCGGTCACGTGGTCGCCGACCATCACCACCTTGTAGTCGCGTGCGGCAATCCATTCCCAGTGGCGCTTCACGACCGGAGTCTTCGTCTCGATGACCACATAGTCTGGACGGAACGCCGCGAGGCGAGCATCCGTCTCGGCATCGTCGAGTCCGGCGGCTATGGCATCGAGGAAGAGTACTTCGTGGCCGGCCTTCTTAAGCATCGTCGCCGCGGTAGCGGGGACGACCGGGAAGATATAGGTCGGCCGCGAGAACCACTGGAACTGGCGGTTTTGCGTAAGAAGCGCGACACCCTTCTCGCTCTCAAGGGGCGGGTAGACGATCGCGATTCTCATGTCAAGCCCTTACCACTTGTAGCCAAGCGCGAGAATGTACCTTATGTCGCTGCGTTTGATGCCGTCCGCGACCCTCGAGTGATAATTCCATTCCGCCGCGAGCTTGAGCTGCCAATCGGGACGGAAGGCGTAGACGAGTGCGACATCTGCGTTTATGAGATAGTTCTCCCAATCATCGACCTGGGGAAGATATTCGAAGTTGTGGGTGAAATCCATGCCGTCGACGGCCGTGATGCCCCACGCGAAATGGTGCGCGTAGCGAAGCGCGCAGTAATCGTCCTTCGCGATGGGTTTGTAGCGCTCCTCTATCCATTCAGCGCCGAGTTCCTGGCTGAAGGATAGCGGCCCGTGCCCGAAATCGTCCTTCTCCAGCCACTGGTAGCCGAGACCTGCGCCGAGGCGGTAGCGGTAGTTCAGCTCCATTATGCGGTCGAACTCGTACTTGCCCTTGACGTAGGAATAGAACTTTTCGCCGGTCCAGAAGTGGTCCTCCTGTGCCATGAGTTCGTAGCGGCTCGTATCCTTGCGCTTTGTCTCGCGCGAATCGCCGGACTGCGAGAAATAATATCCGGTGGATGCGGTGAAGCGGTCCTTCTCCCAGCGCCTGCGGACGTCGGCCTCGAACGAAACAGATTCCCCGATCGTATTGCCGCGCGTCGCGGTGGCGGCGAGATTCGCGCTTCCGTGCCATTTCTCGACAACGGGATCGATATCCTTCACGTCTTCCATGTCTAGCGGCTTCAGCTCGCCGTTCTCCTCGACCATGTAGTCGCCGTCGACGACTGTTACCTTTGCCTTGGAGGTTGTCATGTCGTGAAGGCGGACCGTATGGACTCCGTCAGACTCGAGCTTTGCAATCTTCTCCACGTCGATGGCTATCTCGCCGAGCTCCTCCGACTTGAAGTTCAGCTTGCCATTGGAGAACTCGCCTGCGGTTCCCGTCAGGAATGCGCCCGACGAGAAGACGACCTTGTCGGCGAACGCCGCCGACGCAAAACACGCGGCCATCGCCACGGCCGCCAGATATCGAATTTTCATTTGTATGTCCTTCCCAGTTGGAAATGTGTGTAGTATATCAAATCTTGCGCATGAAGAACACCGCTTTCAGAAAAAATGTGAAAATTGATTTGTCAAAAACACTGTTCATGGCTTCTGCAAGACAGATGCCACCTCAGCCTATAGTTTGCAGTATATCAAATTCCGCTCCGCCTTACTCCTACACCATGATGAGCGTCAAGAGCCCCGCGCAGAGGCAATACGGGCCGAACATCCAGAAGTTCTTGCCCTTCAGCACCTTCACGAGAAAGAAGAGCGAAACATATCCGACGACAGCCGAAACTGTCGCACCGAACGCAAGCATATCCCACCCAAACCTGTCGTTTATCGCGAGTCCCACATCCATCATAGTGGCATTCATTCCCTTGATGATCTCAAGTATTACACCACCCGCTATTAGCGGTGCCGACATCAGGAACGAGAATTCCGCGCTCTTTTCCGCGCCGACGCGCCCGGCCCTCGCGCTCGCAAGAGTCATTCCGCTCCGCGACACGCCGGGGAGAAGCGCGATGGCTTGGCCAATACCCATAATCAGCGCTCGAACGAATGTAACCTCGCCATTTCCCCGAGGCAGATAACGCGTCCCTATCAGCACCGCGCCTGTGAACATCAGAAGAGCTCCGACCATCTTGGCGTTGTCGAAAAGGTTCGTTATCTCTTTACGGAACATGACGTACACAGCAACCGCCGGCAGCGCGCTCAGGACAATCTTGAGAAGTAGCTTCCAGTCGCGCCCAAGCAGCATATTCACTATCGTGCGGCGATAATAGACGAGGATGCTGACAAGCGTACCGAAATGGAGACATATGTCCAGCCTCAATCCCGGCTCGCGGATGCCCAGAAAATGCTGTCCAATCACTAGATGTCCGGAACTGGAGATTGGCAGGAATTCCGCGACTCCCTGCAAAACCGCCAATATCGCAACTTCAAGCATTCTATTTCTCCTTGCTTATCCAGTCCTCTATCCCGTCCGCCATCGCGCGCGCAAGCCATGCGCGCCGAGTATGGTCGAAAATGGCCTCTTCCCCCTCGGGATGCGTCATAAAATCGACCTCTACGAGTATGCTAGGTATCTCCGGATTCCTAGTCACGGCGAAATTGGCGTGCAGCGAACCTTTGGACGGGACCTCTCCGTCAAGCGCCGCCGCGAGGCGCGCGACAACAGCGTCGGAAAGGCCCTTTCCCAAATCGTTCCAGTAGTACACCGCAGTATGACGTGCCTTCCATGGATCCTGCCCGGCTCCGGGCGCGTTGTGGTGGATGGAGACAAACGCATCGGCCTTTCTGGCCACGGCTTCGCGAGGCCTGTCGTGAAGGACAAGAGACCTGTCGTCCTCGCGCGTCATGGAAACGCAATAGCCTCTTTCAGTCAGAACCTTCATGAGAGCCTTCGCCTGAAGGAGATTCGCGTCCTTTTCGCAGAGCGCGTGAGGGGAAAGCGCGCCAGTATCGGAGCCGCCGTGTCCCGGATCGATAAAAATCAGTATATCTGAGGGATTCTTGCCACCAGGGTGCGGCACTGGCTCATCCGCGCAGTATTCGAGCTTCTCCCAAACCTTCTCCGGCGGCTTCGGCGCATCTGGATCGTCTGTTGCGGCTACGGGCTTCCTGCCAACCCTGAACACATGGTTCGTCACGATTTCGCCGCACCTGATCTCGACTGTATTGAGGCCTTCCACAACATCGACCGTCGTGGCCCACGCACCCGTACGGTATATCTCGACTTCCTTGGCCTGAACGGTGAGGTTGGTCACTCCTCGCGGCACGGCACCTATCATATACGCCTTTTCAACGTATGGCAGGCTCTGCCCAGCGCTTGGGAAGGCTATCGTCAAGGATGCTATCGCCGCCGCGAAAAGCATCAATCGAGTTCCTTGAAGATAGCGGCGAGGAAATCATCGTAGGTGTCGAACGCCGGTATGTCGGGGTTCGCCTTCTTTATCTCCTCGGTCGAACGGAAGAGGAAGCCGGCCTTCGAAGCCCTTATCATTCCAAGGTCGTAGTAGCTGTCGCCGGCGGCTATCGTGTCGAACCCGCAACTTTGGAGCGCCCTCACCGTCGTGAGCTTCGACTGTGGACAGCGCATCTTGTAACCGGTCACTCTGCCGTTCTCCTCAAGAAGAGAGTTGCAGAATATCGCGGGCCAGTTGAGCTTCTTCATGAGCGGCCGCGAAAACTGGTCGAACGTGTCGGAAAGTATCAGAACCTGCGTGCGTTCGCGAAGCTGGTCAAGGAACTCCTCCGCGCCGATGAGCGGACGCATTGTTGAAATGACGTCCTGTATCTGCTTGAGCGTGAAACCGTGCTTGTCCAAGAGATCGATGCGGTAGTGCATCAGCTTGTCATAGTCCGGCTCGTCGCGCGTAGTGCGGCGGAACGCGTCTATGCCGGTCGCGTTTGCGAAGGCTATCCATATCTCGGGCACCAAAACCCCCTCGAGGTCAAGGCAAACTATTTCCATTTCTTCATTCCCTTCAAGAGATGAACGACCGGGGCGGAGTGCGCCACCGGCCGTCCATCGCCGTTTTTAGTCCCTGTGAGCCGGGCGCTCAGGCGACCGAACCGCCCACGCTTTCGATTTTCGCCTTGGCGGCCGCGGAAATCGCAACACCCTTGACCGCGAACTTCTTCGTGAGTTCGCCGACGGCGAGAATCTTGACTTTCGGCTTCTTGTTGTCCCAGAAACCGGCCTTCGCCAAAGTCTCGACGGTAATCTCGCTGCCAGCCTCGAAATTCTTCTCAAGATCGGAAAGGTTAACCGCAAGCGCCTTGTCGTTGAAGCGAGCATTGTTGAAGCCGCGCTTGGGGATGCGCCTGACGAGGGGCATCTGGCCGCCTTCAAACTG
>JAGCPM010000072.1 GCA_017965685.1 Kiritimatiellia bacterium
CGGCGCTCCGATCGTGTTCATCGACGTTGACGATGTGGGCAAGACGCATCCGTACGTCTTGTCCGGAAACGGCAGGGTGCTCGTGCTGAACGCGCTGGCCGAGCGCCACCTCTTCGACAGGTACCGCAATTTCATGAAGTCGTGGGCGGCGGAGAACGGCCTTGACGTGGGCGACGGCGAAAACAAGGTGATCGTCCGCGTCATCGACGACTACGGCGGGGCGACGCGCGAACAGGTCGCCGACCTCTCGAACACGAACTCGATCCAGCAGTACACCGAGGAGGAACAGGCGCGGGCGGACGCGGAGGTGATAAAGAACCTCTCGCTTGCGCGGCTCTACCGCTCGAACGCGGACGGATCGCCCGACATGACGCCGGGCGCGAACGACGAATTTTTCATGCGCTTCATCCAGGCGACGGGCGACACCGCTCTCTACAACGCCGACAGGACGATCACCGAGACGGCCAGAAACCGCGTACAGCGCGCGCTCCTGGCAATCGCCGTCGGACAGGGCGACCGTGGCCGCGAAGTCGTCAAGAAGCTCGTGGACCGCTCCGAGACGCTGGGGATCAACAGGCAGAAGAACGCGCTCGCGGTCATGGCCGCAGACGTGGCCGCGCTCGAATCAAGCGCCGACTACGCCATCGGCCCGGACCTTTCCCGCGCCGTCGCCGACTTTATCGACTTCATCGAGAACAAGGACACTGGCAAGAAGTGGGGAACGATCGAGAACTACCTTGCGCAGCAGAGCCTTCTCGACGGTCCGAGCGAGGTCGCGCGGAGCATCCTCGCAATCCTCGGCTCGCGGCAGAGCGCGGCGGACATGGCGGAGTACATCCGGCAGTACTGCGACGCGGCCATGCAGGAGGATCCCACGGGCGGACTCTTCGTAGCGGACGCGGCGAGGACACGCACGGACATCTGGCGCGACGCGAAGCGCACGGTGGACGAGCGCAGGGCGAAAGAGAAGACCGCAGCGGAAAAACGCTTTGCGATACGTCAAGAAGAGTACGACAGATGGAACGACATTCTGGATAAATACGAAAGCGGGGAAATCGACGCGACAAAAGACTATGTTGTGCTGGAAAGGACACCTGCCGTGCTTGCCGCAGTCGGCGCGCCAGACAACGCCATTACGCTTCGCGGCGGCATAATCCAGAAGATTGTCGGAGAAATCGAAACCAATTCTGGCGAACATCACGGCATCCCCGTATCGGAATTGCGCAGTCTGCAAATAGAGCTAGACAATCCAATAGCAGTATTCGACTCCGCCTCAAGGCCTGATGCTTTGGTTCTCTTGACGCGCATGATCGACCGGCAAAACAACGAACGCGCAATTGTCGCGCTCCTCCTGGACAGGGCGGGATCGGGCGCGTCGAAAATAAATGCCATCGCCTCGGCGTACGGCAAGAACACGGACGCGTTTGAGAGTTGGATCGCGAAGGGGAATCTGCTGTACATAAACAAACAAGCACGGAAGGAATCTGCTCGTTGGCTCCAATTGCCAGGAGACTCAACCCTCCGCGCCCGTAATGTGCTCACCGAGAAAGACTTCACGGATGAACAATTAGGACGTATTATATCAAATTCCGCCGCCCAAAGTCAAGAGGACGCGTCTGAGGCCTTCGACCTCTTCGGAACGCCACGGCTGCGGCACTCGGTCGGCGCAGTCACGCCGGAGGAGGACGCGGCGTACGCCGACGCCGTGAAGCGCGGCGATCTGGAGACGGCGCGGCGCATGGAGCGCGAGGTTTACGAGCGGATGGGCTACTCGGACGACTCCAGCTACCAGGGCACCAGCGCTTTCAACGGCGCGGCTCCGAGCCGAAACGTCTATTTTGAAACCAAGGCGGAGCGCATCGAGGCGACAAAGAACGGCGAGATGGAGGACACCACGACGCTCGGCGACTACCGCGACGGCATTGATGTAAACAACCTTCAGTTCATCGTGTTCGATCCGCGCTCGGAGCGCAACGCCGACCAGATGCGCCAGGAGGCGATACGGAACATTCGCGGCGTTCTCGACAGCGGCGCGAAGACGATCACGATGTACCGCAGCGTTCCGGCCGACGTGAAGGAGACGCAGTTCAGGAACGGCGACTGGATCACGCCGAGCCGCGCCTACGCAGAGGAAAACGCGCAAGTCCATGGATGGGGCGACAAGTTCCGCATCATCGAACAGGAAGTTTCAGTCGAGGATGTCTGGTGGGACGGCAACGACATCGCGGAATGGGGATTCGACGACGGCAAGGGCAGCGTGTACAAGAACACGGCGGCCAACCGCAAGTTGCTCGGTCCTACATATGACGACGCCGGCAACCTGATTCCGCTGTCTAAGCGCTTCAACGACCGGAAGAACGACGTCCGCTACTCATTGTCCGCGATATGGGATGATTCTCTTCCCTCCGCCGACGTGCTTGCGGATGGAAGACTTAGAGCCTATCGGATGGACTTCTACGACGGGGCTTCCCTCAACGCAATAGCAGCTGCCGAAGAAGGAAGAATGCCGCTTGCGGTTATATGCGCCATGTTTGGAGCAAAGGGCGAACATAAAGATTTTGTCCGTACTCTTTTCACCGATCCGGATACCCTGCCGGAATGGCACCATCTCGGCAAAAAAGCAAACGAGGTATATTGGCAGAACCGGGACGAATACAACCAGCCTATCACCGACGTCACAGTGTTCGCCGCGCTCAACTACAAGCAAGGGGCTAGCGATGAAGCGATTCGCCAGGTGATCGGCATAGAAAGGGCAGCGTCCGAGAAAATCGGCGAGATAGCAGATAGGTTAGAGAGAGAAAATACAACTGTCAAGAAGGTAAAATATACGGAGCGCGTCAAGAACGAGGATATTGGCAGGGAGTATTCCGCGCTGAAATCTGAGATGTATAAGAAGTATCTCAGAGTCACCAAGGATGAATGGGATGCACTCCGGGCAAAGAAGGACGAACTCGCGAGCAAGATGTACTCGTGGCGAGAGACGCAAACAGACCGGACAATTAAACCGACAGGTCGCGAACTGCAAGACCTACTCCTGAAGGACGCGGAGGCGGTAGCGACCATCGACCGTGCAAAGAAAGACATCCTTGCCGCGTTCGGTAGGACCAAACCTGTCAATCGCGGAATCGACACAGAGGCCGGAGAGGCAGTCCTGGCAAAACTCATCAAATCGACAAGACGATACACAACCCCCCGCTACTCCATCTCCGGCATCTACACCGGCACGGCGGCGGACTACGCCAACCGCTCGCGGCAGGGCGGCGTGGACGACGGGCCGAGCCTACTCAAGATCGGCAGCGGCGAAGGAAGTCAGATGTACGGCTGGGGGCTGTACGGGAGCACCAAAAGAAGCGTCGCAAACTGGTATGCTCGCCAAGGTGGCTTGGAAAATGCCAACCTTAAGCTCAACTACTTTGGCGATGTAGAACTAGCCGACATCCTCGACATTGCAAAGAAAAACGGCAGACCAATAGCCAAGGGCGATAAAGACATATCCGAAGAAAACCTGTCGATTGAACAAGCGACAGCTTATTACATATTTGACGAAGACGGCGTTGGCGGCGCAATACAGTTTGTCGAAAAATGGATCGAAAGGTTGGATGAGCGCCTGAAGACCAATGATAAATCCAAGAAAATCGAGACGTATAAAACAGAGTTGCTTGAGATATTGAATGAGCTTAGGCAGCACGGACACGAATATACGTTTGGGAATGAAAACATCTACGAGCAGACGTTCTTCACCGACCGCGCGCCGGGAGACGAAAGCCATTTGCTGAAGTGGTACGAACCAGTGAGCGAGGAGCAGCGCGGGTGGATACAAGACCAGCTGCTGAAAGAACACATAGTGACACCAGAGGCCTGGGGCGCACCAAGAGAAGATGGTGTGTTCGTCAACTATACCGGGCCGATTGTCAACATCCACAATGGCGGCGATTCGCTCTATGGATCGCTAACAAAACTTTTCGGCTCACCCAAGGCCGCGTCCGAGTTCCTTGCGCGCGCCGGCATCGACGGTGTGAAGTACCCGGTCGACAGTTTCGGCGCCAAGACAGTAAAAGACGGCGACAAGGCGGGGTGGAACTATGTCTCGTTCCGCGACGACAATATCCGCGTGGACCACAAATGGACGGACGGCCAGCAGCGCTACTCCGTCACATCCCTCGGCGGCTATGGCGGCAGGCTGCGCGTCCTCGCCCACGGCGTGAAGGAAGGCGACGAGGACGCAATGAATGAGGCGGCGGGCCGCATGGCCGCGCTCATTCCGGATAATGCCGTCCTCATCCCGATTCCGTCGCACACGGGCAAGGCCACGACCATGCTCCAGCTCGCGAACGCGATACAGGCCCTGAAGCCAAGCGCAACTGTTCTCGACGCGCTCGAGGCTGATCCGCACGAATCCAACTACGTGCAGAAGAAGCGCCTGCACCGTCCGCCGGATGCGGTCTCGATGCGCATGAAGGAAGGTATCGAACTTCCGCAAGGCCGCCCGGTGTACTTCGTGGATAACGTGGTCGCATCCGGCGTCACCTACGCCGCGGCGCAAAAGGCCATCCCCGGCGCGGACATCGCAACCCTGACCGACACAGGCCGCCGGAAGGTCCATCCCATCCCGACGCTCGAAGAGCTCGAAGCGGTCGTGCGCCAGAAGAAGGCGCAGCACGACGCCTTCCGCGATCAGTACGAGAAGAAGCCCACGCACGCCAACTTCGAGAAGTACACGCAATCGCTCATGGAGTACTTCGACGCTGCCGACGCGCTCAACGAGTCGCGCCGCGCCGAGCGCGCCAACCTCGCGCCGAAGTATGCCGCGCCCGACGGGACGCGATACGCCACGCGCTTTTCAAAGTTCCTCGATAAGCCAATCTCCGAGGAGCTTAACGGCATCATCAGCGACCTTGCCGCCGGAATAATGGTTCCGGAAAAGGATATCGCGGCTACTCCCGAATGGCGCGAGGCGATGGAGCGCGCCAAGGCGGTCGAGGACTCGATCTTCGAGAAATACGGTGTGCGCTCTACAAGCGAGATAGATACGCCCGAGCGGAAAGCGATGCGGGAGAAAATCGTCGAGGCCGCACTTTCGCCCGTGATAACGCGCACCGTGAAGGTCGAAGGTCTCGAAACGCCTCTTGAATTGCACGAGAAGCTTAAAGACGTCGAAAGCTACACCGTCGCCAGGGAGCGCAAGGCGTGTATCGTCACGGGCCTTCCGGCGGCGGGAAAGTCAAGCGTATTCGCGAACCCCATAGCGCTCGAGATGAAAGCCCGCATCTGCGACTCCGACGCCATCAAACGCGTGCTGCCGGAGTTCGACAACGGCTACGGCGGAAACGCCGTGCATGAAGAGTCTACTCGCATCAACGAGGACAAGGTGCTGGAGGCAGCCTCGAATCGCGGCGACAATATCGTCTATCCCATCCTCGGCTATAAGCCGGACAAATTGCTGGCGACCATTGACTTTTTCGCGAAGAAAGGATATACTACCTTTTTGTTGCTGAACGAACTGTCTCCAGCCAAGGCCACTGCCAGGCTTATTACACGGTTCCTCGACAACGGAAGGTATCTTCCGCTCAGCTGCATAAACAAGGCCGGCGACAAGGCGGTACAGGCATTTCAGGAGGTAAAAAATGAAGCAGACCACTACGCCCACGTCTCAAACGACGTCCAGTTCAAAG
>JAGCPM010000073.1 GCA_017965685.1 Kiritimatiellia bacterium
CCCGTTCAGGTTCGTCTGCTTCACGGACAATCCTTCAGGACTGGACGAGGGCGTAGAAGCCGTCGAGTTTCCGGCTCCTCCGCCGGACTGGAAATACGGATGGCCGAACATATTCGTGAAGCTTTGCCTCTTCCGTCAGGGACTCGCGAATCTGGAAGGCCCTGCCTTGTTTCTCGACATAGACCAGATCATAGTCGGCGACATGGGCCGATTCTTCGACTATCGTCCTGGCGAGTTCTGCATAATCCGCAACTGGATAGAGCTCAGAAAGCGCATCTTCCGCCGTCTCCCGAAGATCGGCAATTCCAGTTGCTTCCGCTTCGAGACCGGAGGGAAGTTCAGTTATGTTTACGACCGCTTCCTCGCTGATATGGATAGAGCCGTAAACCAGAAATACTTCCGGACCGAGCAGGCGTTCATGACGCACGCAGTCGGCCTGGATAAGGTGAACTGGTGGCCGTCAGGATGGGTGAAGTCATTCAAGCGCTCGTGCGTGAGGGCGTTCCCGTTCAACCTCTTCATGGGGGCGAAAAGGCCGAAAGGCGCGTCGATACTCTGCTTCCACGGCGCGCCTAGTCCGCATCAGGCGATAGCCGGCTACCGCGGAAAGCACCTCAACACGTGGGTGAGGCCCTGCGCCTGGGTCCGCGACCTTTGGGAGAAATAGGTCGGCTCACAGCCGTCAGTCGTATTCGACCCACCTCTCGCGCTCGCGGCATTTGGCAAGGAATTCCTTGGTGGTTTTCCACACGACCGGCGAGAGGAGTATTAGCGCGATCAGGTTCGGGAAAGCCATAAGGCCGTTGAACACGTCCGCGCAGCCCCACACGACGGTGACGGTGAGATACGGTCCTATCGCGACAACCGCGATGTAGAGGATGCGGTATATCACGATGATGCTCTTCTTCTTGCCGACGAGATATTCGAGGCAGCGTTCGGCGTAGTAGTTCCAGCCGAGAATCGTGGTGAACGCGAAGAACACCAGAGATACCATCAGGAACAGCGACGCGACGAAGCCGGAGTTCGGCAGGAATTTCAGTCCCTTGGCGAATGCGTCGATCGTGATGTCCACGCCTTTTAGCCCGAGTTCGGGATTCCACGAACCGGAGAGCACGATGGTCAGCCCCGTCATGAGGCAGATGATGATTGTTATGTAGGTTCCCATCATGCAGACGAGTCCTTGGCGCGCCGGCTCGTTGGTCCTCGCCGCCGCCGCCGCTATAGGTGCAGATCCTAGGCCGGCCTCGTTGGAGAATATGCCGCGCGCGATACCTTTCTGCATTGCTACGAATATCGAGCCTACCACACCGCCGGTAAGCGCTTCGGGGTTGAATGCGGCGCGGACGATCAGCTGGAACGCCTCGAGAATGTGTGAAATGTTGCCGAGTATGACGAAGAGGCACATCACGATGTACGATACGGCCATGAAGGGAACTATGAACGTTGAAACTGTCGCGATGCGCTTGAGTCCGCCAATCAGCACTAGCGCGGTCGCAATCGTCACTATGGCACCGGATACAACGACATACTGCGAGTAGGTGGTGCCGAAGAAGCTCCAGCCTGTCGCCATGTTCGAAGGATCGAACGCCGGATCGAAGAAGCGCTGAACGGCCGATGTTATGCCGTGGATCTGTGTAATCGTTCCGATGCCGAGTATCGCGGCGAGCGTACCGAATACGGCGAACATTACTGCGAGCGGCTTCCACTTCGGACCTAGGCCTTTCTCGATGTAGTAGAAGGGACCGCCGAGCACCTTTCCGTCAGGTCCCACTTCACGGTACTTGACGGCGAGCAGGCCTTCGGCGTATTTCGTGCCCATGCCGAAAAACGCGGCGACCATCATCCAGAAGAGCGCGCCTGGGCCGCCCGTTCCGATTGCCGTCGCAACGCCCACGATGTTGCCGATGCCGATTGTCGCCGAAAGAGCGGTGCAGAGTGCTCCAAACGCCGAAACTTCGCCGGTCGCGTCCGCGCCTTTCTCGGTGCGTACCATATAGTGGAACGCGCGCTTGAGATGGAAGAGGTGTTCCATCCTCATGAACGACGTCACAATGATGCCCGTCAGGAGCACCGTCAAAATGAGCGGCAGCCCCCACACGTAGCCGTCGATCGTGTCGACGATTGTGGCGAGATGGTCCAGCCATCCGGTCGAGACTTCCATTGTTGCTGCGGCTGTCGCGGTATCCATTATTACCTCCCTCTGTTTTGTGAGATTCTTGCTGCTTCGCTGAAATTCAAGACTTTTACGCCTTCCTGCCCTTTGACCCATTCGAGGTGCCTGCGCAGTTCATCCGGATTCTGCCACGCGTCGTATCCGCGCGACATGCCATGCGTCATGAAAATGAGCCAGTCGCCCTTGGCTTTCGCCTTTTCGACCATTTCGTTCATCTTCTCCGCGGTCATTCCGCCGCCCGCCGCCTTCTGGTGTGGACGGCACCCTGAGAGACCTTCCTCTTTCACGAGCGCGAGGATGTCGGTACCGTCTTTTCCGCGCTTGGCGTTGTACGGCGAGGCGAAACTTGTGCAATCAATGCCGGCGTTTTCCTTGAGTTCTTTCTGGTTCTTGCGGATATCGTCGAGTATTTCTTCGCGATCCATATTCTGGTATCTTGCGTGCGCCCAGCCGTGGCTGCCGATTTCCATTCCGTTGGCCGCCATGTCGCGTATCATCCGCCACGTCATGACCGGCGTGTGCTTTTCCGCCTTCGAGCGAAAGCCGTTGGGGTCGCCGACTTTCGAGCCGATTATGAAGAACGTCGCCGGCAGCCCTGCTTCCCTGAACATCGGGTACGCGATCGTGTACTGGTCTTCGAGGCCGTCATCGAAGGTGTAACTGACCACGCACTCTCCCGCCGCCGCGGCGGCGAGGATGCAGGCCAGCGACAGGATGCCGAGGCTAGGGATTTTCCCGTGAATTGGCGTTCGCTCCTTCTTCATCCACGGGGAAGTATATCAAAAAAGACCTTCCTTTGCATAGGCGTTTTTTTGATATAATTGCATCGCGCGTTTTTGCGGATTGTTTACAAATCCAAGAGTATGCGATTCCGGATGGTTGAGCGCTCTTCTTCCGATATGATGCCCTTGGCGAACAGCCGGTCTAGCCGTTTCAGCCGCAATTCTGCATTCTTGGAACTTTTGAGCGGCTGTTTTGCGGGCGATGAAGGTGGCGAGGCTAAAGCGTTCGCTCCGCCGAGGGCGGGAATCGCCTCGACCGCGGAACGGAGGGCTTCCTCGCTCTCGTGGTAGTAGTGGCGCGTCATGGCGGTGGAGCAGTGGCCCACTATGCTTTGCACCACAGGCAGCGGAACTCCCGCATTGGCTGAAAACGAGACGAAGGTATGGCGAAGACTGTGGAATGATGCGATGACTGTCTTGCGTCTTCGTCCTTCGCTGCGGACGCTCATCGTGATGTTCGCCGCCTTGAATATCTTGGCGAGGACCTCGTCGATCCGCCACCTTGCCGTATTGTAGGTATCGGCAATGGGGACGTTGACGTAAGGAGAGACCACGTCGCCTGCTCTGACAAACTCGGCTCTTCGCGCGGCAAGCGGCGCGAGTTCCGCTTCCAGTATGGGATGAATCGGTATCGTCACGGGCCTGCCTTGCGCATGGCTTCGTGTCTTGGCCGGGACCAGCTGTATTATCTTCCGGTTTAGATTCACATACTCCCATTTCAATCGGCAGCAGTCGCCGAGGCGAAGACCGGTGTAGATGCCGGTCATTACCAGCAGCTTCCATTCCGGTCCGCGCTTCGTCGCGGCCGTGTATAGCCGCTCAACCTCGTCAAGCGTTAGTTCGCGTCGGCTGATCGAATCGTCGGGGCGAAGGCGCACTCCGTCGAAGGGGTTCTCCGCAAGGCCAGACTTTTCCCCGAGAGTCCTGAAGACCTCGCGCAGCGTGCATACGTGGTTGTTGTAGGTGTTGCCGGAATGGTGGCTTCTGAATTGCGCCAGATATTCGGCTGCGGCTGCTGGCGTCACGTGGGCGAGTTCCGTCATCTCCATGTGATTGTGCTCGATCCATCTTGCGAACTCCATCCATGTGTTGCGCTTGGCTTGGAGCGTGCTTTTGGCGATGTCCCTGCGGTTTGGGGAGATTTCATAGTGGTGCCAGGCTTCTGCGAGGGGAAGCCGTTCCGCGCCCAGGCCCAGCGGGGCGAGGAATCTGTTTAACAGTCTCTCCGCCGTGTCTTTGTCGGTCGTCCTTGTGGAGCGGCTGAGCCGCTTGCCGTTGATTCCCACGCGAATCGTGTATCTGCCGCTTTTTTCGCGCTGCAGGCTTCCGGTTCCTTTTTCTCTTGCCATTTCCTTGTTTCCCTTTCCTTGACCGTATAGTATACTGCAACTCGCCCGATCAGTCCAGTCTGGTCGCCCTTATCCCGGATTTTTTCGGGAGGCTTTCCCCAGATATTCCGCGGGGACTGTCCCCAAGTATTCCTTTTCCCCCTTGCGCGTCAAGGGGGGAATTTGGTATACTTTTTCCCGCAAAACATATGAAGATAGACGGACAATATAAAATCAAACTTGCGAAGATCGCCATCATTCTGGCTATTGTGCATGCCATTATCGCGTCTATTTACAATTCACCTAATCCATATTCCCC
>JAGCPM010000074.1 GCA_017965685.1 Kiritimatiellia bacterium
AGCTCGCCGAGCTTTCCCTTGACCGTCACCTTCTGGCCATCGACGGCGACTGTTACGCCTTCGGCCAGCTTGACGGGTTCTTTTCCGATTCGAGACATTGTCTTTGACTCCTTCGATTATGCGACCGTGCAGATTATCTCGCCACCGAGCCTAGCCTTCTTGGCCTGCGCCCCGGACATGACACCCTTGGACGTCGAGACTATCGCGAGACCCATCCCGTCGAGGACGGAGGGTATCTTCGCGGCGGAGGCATAGCGCCTCAGGCCCGGCTTGGACACCCTTCTGATCTCGCGGATCGCGGGTTCGGCCCTGTCGCCGTATTTCAGCGTCACGACCAGCTTCTTCGGGAACTCGCTCGTCGTCACGGCGTCGGTTATGTAGCCGGCTTCCTTGAGGACGCGGGCGATTTCCCCCTTCAAGGCGCTCGCCGGCATCGTCACGGAATGTAGGCGAGCCTTCAGTCCGTTGCGGACGATCGTGAGCATATCGGAAATGGGATCCATTGTCATTTCTGCAATTCCTTTCCTTGTCGTGTTACCACGATGCCTTGGTGACGCCAGGTATGAGTCCAGCAACCGCGAGCTCGCGGAAGCACAGGCGGCATACGCCGAACTTGCGCATGTACGCGTGGCGGCGTCCGCAACGCTGGCAACGGTTGTACGCGCGAACTTTGAACTTCGGCGTCTTCTTCTGCTTTTCGATGAGGCACTGCTTTGCCATGGTTAGTTCCTCCCTGCGAACGGCATGCCCATGGAGACTAGAAGCTCCTTGGCGGCCTTGTTGTCTTTCGAGCTCGTCACGAACGTTATGTCCATGCCGGAGTGCGCATTGCACGTTTCCACGAGCTCAGGGAATATCGAGTGCTCCTTGAGGCCCAGCGTGTAGCTGCCGCGCCCGTCGAAGCCCCTGTTGGAGACGCCGCGGAAGTCGCGGATCCTGGGCAGGGCGGAGGAAATCAGCCTCTCGGCAAACTCCCACATCCTGTCGCCGCGCAGAGTCACCTTCGCGCCGATCACCATGCCCTCGCGCAGCTTGAAGTTCGATCTCGACTTCTTCGCGCGGCAGAGCATCGGCTTCTGCCCCGTGATCGCCGTCAGTTCGTCCACCAGCTGCTTCTGCTCGTCCTTCGAGACGATGCCGAAAGCCATGTTCGCCACTATCTTCTGGAGACGGGGAACGAGCATCTTGTTGGTCGTGCCGAGCTTCTTCTCGAGCTCGGGAACCATCCTCGACGCGTATTCGTCTTTTAGTCTTGCCATATTGCCTGCTCCTTGCCTTATAGGGTCTTCCCGCTCTTGACGGAAACCCTGGCCTTCTTGCCTTCCTTCTCGCCCGTCTTCACGCGTGTGCCGGCCTTCTTGTCGGCGTCGTACGGCATGAGCTTGGAAAGACGGATGGGCATCTCCCTGTCGACGATGCCGCCTGGATTCTTCTCCGTGCGCTTCATCGCCTTCTTGTGGACGTTGACGCCCCCCACGACGGCCGTGCCGGCCTTGGGGTCGACGCTGATCACGGTTCCGGTCTTGCCCCTGGAGGCACCCGATATCACTATGACAGTGTCGTTCTTCCTGATTCTTGCGATTGCCATTTTCAGTACCCCTTCCTCAGACGACTTCCGGTGCCATGGAGACTATCTTCATGTAGTTGCGGTCCCTGAGCTCGCGCGCAACCGGTCCGAAAACGCGGGTTCCGATCGGGTTGAGCTTCGAGTCCACGAGCACGCAGGCGTTCTGGTCGAAATGAACCGTCGAGCCGTCCTCGCGGCGGATGGGCTGCCCCGTGCGGATGATGACCGCGGTCGCGACAGAGCCCTTCTTGATCGTCGATGTCGGAGTCGCCTCCTTGATCGCAACACGTATAACATCGCCGAGATGCGCGTATTCCTTCTTCTGCTTGAGGATGCGGAAGCACATCGCGCGCTTCGCGCCGGTGTTATCCGCAACCACAAGGTTCGTGAGTTCCTGGATCATTTTCCGAGGCTCCTTTACTTGACGATGCGCCAGCGTTTCGTAGCCGAAAGCGGACGCGTCTCCATTATGGCGACGGTGTCGCCGACCTTTGCCGTGTCGTCCTCGTCGTGCACGTGGTACTTCTTCGTGCGGGTGACGATTTTGCCGTAGACGGGGTGGGGCTCGCGGTAGGAGACCGCCACGACCACGCTCTTGGCACCCATCTTGGACGCTACAACGCCCTTGCGAACCTTGCGCTCGCCACGCTTATTGGTTTCCGTGCTCATTATATCCTCACTCCTGCGCGGGTTATGAACTTGGTGTGAATGCCGATCTTCGTCGCGGCGAGCCTGAGGCACTCCTTGGCGACGGCTTCGGGGACACCGCCGACCTCGAAGAGGACTTTGCCGGGGAGGATGACGGCCGCCCAGAACTCCGGATTGCCCTTTCCTCCGCCCATACGCACTTCGATAGGCTTGCGGGTGACTGGCTTGTCTGGGAACACGCGGATCCACAGCTTGCCCTTGCGCTTCATTTCGCGGTTGATCGCCACGCGGCACGCCTCGATTTGCGTAGCCGTGAGCAATCCGCGCGTGAGCGCCTTGAGCCCGAATTCGCCATAGGCGAGCTCGGTGCCGGAGGTGGCGTATCCCGAACGGTTCCCCTTCGAGACCTTGCGGAACTTGACTCTTTTAGGCATCAGAGGCATGGCTTACCTTCCTTCCTTGCGGTCCCCGCGCTCGCGCCTGTCGCCGCGGCGCTCGCCGCCGCGCGTCGCGCGAACCTGGAATCCGTCTTTCTTGCATATCCACACCTTGATGCCGATCTTGCCGGCCGTGGTGTTCGCCTCGGCGAAGCCGTAGTCGATGTTCGCCCTCAGGGTGTGCAACGGTACTTTGCCTTCACGCGACCACTCGACGCGGGCGATTTCCGCCCCGTTGATACGCCCGCCGGCATGGACCTTTATGCCGTCCACCCCGAGATCCATAGCGACTTTCATCGCCCTCTTCATCGCCCTCTTGAGCGCTATACGCCTCTCGAGCTGCTGGGCGATGCCCTCGGCGACGAGCTGCGCGTCGGCATCCGGACCCGACACTTCCTTGACCTCGAGATAGACTTCCTTCTTCGTCATTTTCTCAAGCTCAGCGCGGATCGCCTCGACGTCGCCGCCCTTGCGGCCTATGATCACACCGGGACGAGCGCTGAACAGCGTCACACGGACGCGGTTTGCGTAGCGCTCGATGAATACCTTCGAGATGCCAGCTTCGGCGAGCTTCGCCTTCACGACCTCGCGAATCTTCTGATCCTCGACCAGGAACGAGCCGAAATCCTTCTTCGGCGCGAACCAGCGGCTGCCCCAGGCGTGCGTGACGCCGACGCGGAAACCTACGGGATTTACTTTCTGGCCCATTATTTAGCCTCCTTCTTCTCGTCGGTCAGCACGACCTTGCAGTGGCACAGGCGGCGCGCTATCGGGTGCGCGGAGCCCCTGGCCGTCGGCCAGTAGCGGCGCATACGCGTTCCCTCGTCGAGAACGCAAAGTTTCACGGTGAGCGCCGACGGATCGGCGACATTGTCGTTGTGCTTGGCGTTCGCCATTGCGCTCTTGAGCGTCTTCGCAATGATCGTTGCCGCCTTCTTGGGCGAGAACTCGACCGTCGCGAGGGCCTTTTCGGCCGTAAGGCCGCGGAGCGCGCGGCAGAGCGGCCTTCCCTTGAAGGCGGACATGCGCGCGTTTCTCGTTATGGCTGTGACTTCCATTTTACCCGATCCCCTTACTTCTTCTCGGCCTTCGCCGCAGAGTTGCCGTGCGCCTTGAACGTACGCGTGGGGGCGAACTCGCCGAGCCTGTGGCCGACCATGTTCTCGGTAATGAATATGGGCATATGCTGGCGACCGTTGTGGATCGCGAACGTGAGCCCCACGAATTCCGGGAGCACCATCGAGCGGCGGCTCCACGTCTTGATAGGCTGCTTCTTTCCGGCGGCCTGCATCTTCTCGACCTTGCGGAGGAGGCTGGGCTCCACGTACGGTCCTTTCTTCAGAGAGCGTGACATGAGTTTACTTCCTCCTCTTGACGATTACCTTGTTGGACGCCTTGTTCCTGGCGCGCGTCTTGCCGCCCTTGGCGAGCTGGCCCCACGGAGAGCGGGGATCGCTGCCGCCGGAAGTGCGGCCTTCGCCGCCGCCCATCGGATGGTCGACAGGGTTCATCGCCACGCCGCGCACCGTCGGACGGACGCCCATATGGCGCTTCCTGCCGGCCTTGCCGAGCTTGATCGAACCCCAGTCCTTGTTGCCAACCGTGCCGACCGTCGCAAGGCACCTGCCGTTGAACATCCTGACTTCGCCGGAAGGCATCTTGAGCGTCACGACGTTGCGGTCGCGCGCCATAATCTGGCAGGCGTTGCCCGCCGACCTCGCCACCTTCGCGCCTTCGCCCGGAACGAGCTCGATCGCGTGGACCATAAGACCGAGCGGAATCTGCGCAAGAGGAAGGCAGTTGCCGACCGTCGCCTCGGCCTTGGGGCCGTTCATGAGCGTCATGCCGACCTTCACGCCCTCGGGCGCGAGGATGTAGGCGAGAGTTCCATCCGCGTACTCGAGACGCGCCACATAGGCGCTCCTCGTGGGATCGTACTCGATCTCCTTCACCGTCGCCGCAACGTCGAACTTGTTGCGCTTGAAGTCGACTATCCTCATGCGCTGCTTCGCGCCGCCGCCGTGGTGACGGGTCGTGATGCGGCCGAGGTTATTGCGTCCCGCAGTCTTGCGGACCGCCTTCGTCAGGCTCTTGACTGGCCTGTCGGTCGTGATCTCCTCGAACGAAGCGGACTCGCGGAAGCGAATGCCGCACGAACGGGCGTTGTATTTCTTGAGTGCCATTTCCCAATCTCCTTAGACCTGTTCGATGCGTTCGCCGGCCTTGAGCGTGACGATCGCCTTCTTGCGGGGCAGCTCCTTCACCACGCGGCGCGTGCCGCGCACGTAGGTCGAACCGCCCTTCGTGGTCGCAGTCCTGACGGCGAGAACATGCACGCCGTACTTCTTTTCGACCGCCGCCGCGATTTCCGGCTTGCGGGCATCGCGCTCGACGAGCAACACAAAGCGGTTCTGCTCCGCCATGCGCGTCGTCTTTTCGGTCGTTAGAGGCTTGATTATGATCTTCTTATCCATTTCCCGGCCCCTTTCGTTACTTGGAGATGCGCTCAAGAAGCGCGTCGAAGCCCGCCTGATCGCAGACGATCTTCTTGTTGACCATCACCGTGTAGACGTCCATCGCATCGGCCGTCACATAGTCAACGCGCGGAAGGTTGGATGTCGCGAGAAGCGTAGTGTCGTCGACTTCCTTCTGCACGATGACCGCCGTACGGTCAACGCCGAGCGTCTTGAGGAGCGCCGCCATGAGCTTCGTCTTGGGAGCTTCGAAGTTGAACTCGTCAACGACTATCACGTCGCCGGCGACGATCTTCTCCGAAAGCGCCCTCGCAAAAGCGAGCTTCATGACCTTCTTGTTGACCTTCTGCGAGAAATCGCGCGGCTTGGGACCGTGCGCCACGCCGCCGCCGCGCCACACGGGCGACTGCCTGAAACCCGCGCGGGCGTTGCCCGTGCCCTTCTGCTTCCAGGGCTTCTTGTTCGAACCGGCGACTTCGCCCTTGCCTTTCGTCGAGGCCGTGCCCGCCCTCATGGCGTTGCGGATCGCCGTCACCGCGTCCTTGACCGCCTGCTCGCCCTTGTCGAGCGTCAGCTTGGCCTGATCGACGCTGACTTCAACCTTCTTCATTACTTGGCCCCTTTCTTCGCCTTGTACGCGAGGACGTTGTTCTTGAGGCTCTTGCGGACTATCACAACGCCGTTCCTGGCGCCGGGAATCGACCCCTTGACAAGTATCGCATTGTCCGCTGGACGTATCTCGACAACCTCGAGGTTGCGGATCTTGCGGTTGACGTCGCCCATGTGGCCGGGCATCTTCTTGCCCTTCTCGATCCAGCCGGGCAGGTCGCGCGCCGCAAGACCGCCCGTGCGGCGCTTGGAGTGGCCGCCGTGCGTCATGTTGCCGCCCGCGAAGTTGTAGCGCTTAAGGACGCCCGCGAAACCGCGGCCCTTCGTCACGCCCGTCACGTCCACGTACTTGCAGTCCTTGAAGTTCTCGACCGTAATCGAATCGCCGACCTTGACCTCCTCGCCCGCGTCAAGCGCGAACTCCCTGAGGAAACGCTTGGGCGCGACCGCCGCCTTCTCGAAGTGCTTGGCGACCGGTTTCGTGAGCCTCGACGCTTTCTGGTCCCAGAATCCGACCTGCGCGGCCGTGTAGCCGTCGGTCTCGGGCGTCTTGAGCTGCACCACGGGGCAGGGGCCGACCTCGATGACGGTTACGCAAGTGCGCTTGCCGTCCGCGTCGTACACCTGGGTCATTCCGACCTTCTTGCCTATCAATCCTTCCATTGCCGTCCTCCTTACACCTTTATGGTGATGTAGACGCCCGCGGGAAGGTTGAGCTTCTTGAGCTCGTCGATCGTCTGAGCGGTCGGGTTCACGATGTCGAGAAGGCGCTTATGCGTCCTCATCTCGAACTGGTCCATCGACTTCTTGTCCACGTTCGGCGAACGGTTTACCGTGTAGCGCTCGATGCGTGTCGGCAGCGGGATTGGCCCAACCACCTGCGCACCCGTTCCCCTGGCCGTGTCGATGATGCCGACGACAGCCTGGTCAAGCACGCGATGGTCGTATGCCTGCATCCGGATGCGGACTCTCTGCTGTTGCATTTGTCTTTTCCTTGTTCTTGTTTTCGTTTCCAGTCCTGGGCTTCCACGGTCGCGGCATCCGCGCTCGGCTCGCTTTCGCTCGTCCGGCGGCGCGCAAGGCCCTTGCTCCGGCACCTTCTCCGCGACTGGGTTTCGGCCCAGTTTTCCCGCAAAAAGAATCTCGCGGTTGCGTTGCGACCGCGAGGCATGGTTACCTTTGCGGCCACGACGCGACGGGGTATACTCGCCCGTATCGCGACCTTCTTCCTGCGAAGAATGTGTAAAGTATATCAAAAATCCCCCGCATTG
>JAGCPM010000075.1 GCA_017965685.1 Kiritimatiellia bacterium
TCTATTCTGCACGAGTTCCAGAAGTATTCTCGTGCCAGCTTGGTAAGGCAGGTTGGATACCACAGCGTCGTATTCTCCGTCCAACATTCCCTTCGCAAGGGCATCGCCTTCGATCAGGGTGAAGCCGGGAACTTGAAGACACTCCCTCAGCCGCGCCGCGAGCACGGGATCCTTCTCTATCGCCGTCACCTTGCAACCGCGCGAGAGCATCTCTTCCGTGAGCACTCCGAGGCCCGGACCTATTTCAAGTATCCTCATGCCGTCGCGCCGCCCTGCGCCATCCAGGCCAAGGTCCACTATCGCGAGCATCGCGTTGCGGTCGATAAGGAAGTTCTGCCCGAGTGTCTTGTTTGGATGGAAACCGTTGCCGATGCACCACCCTTTCACCTGGCTGGGGCTCGTCAAATTCATTATGGCTTTCCCGTCATCCATGGCAAAAGTCGATTACAGAATCCTGTCTATTATGCTGATGTAATCCCATGCAGGATCGTCTATCGGGCCGTGCGCCTTGAACTCGAGCAGCAGTTTCGTGAACGGCCATGTGACGGGGTGGACGAGTGTCGCGAGCATCGTGTCCTTTTTGAGGAACTGCACCCTGACCGTGAAATCGAGATTGTCCGCCGCAATATCGTAAGTGCCCCAGCCCTTGATGGAAACGAGTCCGCCCTCGATGAACACGTTGTCGCTCTTGAAAATGCCGTTTTCTATGGTAAAGTCGGTCGAGGCGACAGACTGGTTTACGAGAAAGCCCACGCCCGGCACCTTCTCCGCCAGAAGCTCAGTCAGCCCGGCGAACAGTTTCATCTGCGCGAGCCGCCCTTCCGAGATCTTGACCGACCCCTTGCCGTTCAGCGTGCGCGCGATATCCTTGTTCATCATTCCGGAGAGCTCGACGCGGCCGTCTACAGTGCCGCGCCGTTCGCCGAGGTCGAAGTCGAAGAAATCCGCAAGCTCTTCAAGGGAGCCTTTCGCGTAGTCCACCTTGAATTTGATGTTCGCCTTCGTTTCGTCAAAACCGGGAAAGGCCAGCGTCACGTCCGCGTCGACTTTACCGCCCGTCTTTCCGCGCGACGAAATCGCGGGGAAGTGCAGTACGTCTTTCTTGAACGTGAAATCGGCCCTGGTATCGTTCAGCTCGAAGCCGTAAAGCGAACCTTTGCGCAGGAATACGGTGTACTCGGCGTCGTTCCATCCTGCATCCTCCGTGCTGGTCCCGTTGCGGCCCTTGGCCGTCAGTCTTGGCGGAGTATTGCACTTTATCATGTCGAGCGTATCCTCGCTCAGGAAGTCGACGTCGATTATCTTCAGGAGGTCCGCGAACTTTAGGGAGCTTGAAACGTCGTAGTCGAGCCTTATCACGTCGTTCGTCATGCCGAGACCGAACTTGCCGGCGAGCCTTCCGCCGTTGCGATCAACAGCGACCGGTAGCTCCACACCGAGCCTGACGTTGCAGTTCGTGCCCCTTATCGCCGTTCTCACATCGAGCGTGCCTTCCGCGTTCGCCATCTCCGCCCCGTTGAACGCGCCCATGACCGGCTTTAGGTTCAGCCTCATCCCGAAATCGCCCTTCCTCAAATCCACGTCAAAACGCCCCGCCGCCGGAATGGGTTCCGTTATTCCTGTGAAGCCGTCGAAATAGGGATACGAGCAAGGCAGGTCTAGCGCGACCAGGAGCGGCCTTATCTGGGATTGCGTGGCCTGCCCCCTGACTTCGGCGACCAGAGTCTGCTCGTTCAGGTCTATCCGCACGAACCCGTCCAGGGTAAGATGCCTGCCGCCTTCCGGCCAGAATATGTGCACTTCGTCCGCCGCCAGAAGACGCTTGCGGCAGGTTACGAGCGCCGTTACCCTTTCGGGCGTCAGGCCCAGTATCTCGGGCCTTTCAAGCTTGAGCCGGAAATCCGGCAGTTTCGGCAGATCCATATCCAGACCTTCGTCTTCGATCTCGGAATAGCCGGGCGCATAGTAACTGTCGGGCAGGCGCTTGTACTTGGCGCCGACAACCCTTACCAGACGCTGCAGCGGGTCGATTGAAACGCTTCTGGCGCTGGCCATCGGCTCGAGGCTGTCTTTGCGCGTCTTGTCGTATATCTTTACTCCGCCTATCACGAAGCCACGCCTGAAGCCGAACGAGACGGAATCGACCTTTATGACAAGATCGCCGGCGGATATGCGCGAAATCGCGGCGTCAACCCACGACTCGGGCAGTCTTTCCTCGCGAAAGAACAAGCTTCCAAGATAAATCAGGAGGATGATGAAGAGCCATCTTGCCGTCCCGAAAATGAATCTAATCGCCTTCTTCATCAATTGTCGCCTTTGGCAGCCCCTAGGAGAGTCGAACTCCTCTTGCCTGGATGAGAACCAGATGTCCTAGCCGATAGACGAAGGGGCCAAGCTTTTGGTGCACCCGGTGGGATTTGAACCCACACACCTTGCGGCACCAGAACCTGAATCTGGCGTGTATGCCAATTTCACCACGGGTGCTTTCGGATGTGTAGTATATCAAAAATCCCTCTCGCCGCGCAAGGGGGTATTTTCCATTTTTTGCGACCCGCCTTCGAGTTGTTTTTCTCCGGTAGGGAAGTGAAACCTCTCCGGTAGGGACAAGCGACCTCCCCGGTAGGAAGAAACGCCTTCTCCTGTAGGAACACTTCACTCCACGCATGAAGTGGCGAGTTGCTTACTCCCGAGCTTCAAGTTCTGGAGTGACCTTCTCAGCGTTCCAAGCACTGGAA
>JAGCPM010000076.1 GCA_017965685.1 Kiritimatiellia bacterium
AGTGGGCCTCGCCGACCGATCCGTATAGAATGCGCAGATAGTCGTGTATCTCCGTGACGGTCGCGACTATTGAGCGCGGATTGCCGGCGGTCGTGTGTTGCTCTATCGAAATGGCCGGCGAAAGGCCCTCGATTCTTTCGACGTCGGGCTTCTGCATCTTGTCGAGGAACTGCCGCGCGTAGGCGGAAAGCGATTCGACGTAGCGCCGCTGCCCCTCGGCGTAGAGGGTATCGAAAGCGAGGGAGGATTTTCCGCTTCCCGAAAGACCCGTCACCACGGTGAGCGAATTGCGCGGTATGGTCACGTCCACCCCGCGCAGGTTGTGCACTCTCGCGTTTTTTATGACGATGTCACCCATTTTCAGCCGCCCTCTCCCGCGCCTTGAGTCCTTCGAGCATCTTTGCCGCCGCCTTCGCTTCCGCCTCCTTGCGCGATCCGGCCTGTCCGCGCGCCGAACCAGCCCCCTCGACAGAGACTTCCACGGTGATGACAGGCTCGTGCGGCTTGCCCGCTACGGATACGACAGAGTACTGCGGCAGCACCGGCGGCACCAGCGACTGGGTCAGGACCTGCAATTCTCCCTTTGGGTTCGCGCTCCAGTCGCTATCCTCCAAATCGGCGTCGAGCCCGAGAAACGCAAACATCGTCCGCGCGGCATCGAGTCCGCCATCCAGCCACGCGGCCCCTATCACGGCCTCTACCGCGTCGGCGACAGTCTTGGAATTCCCGTTGAGCGGAGCGGCGCCCTTGTTGCGCTTCAGCCGCTGCGCCAGATCGGTCTTCGCCGCCGCCGCGCAGAGCGATGGCGCGCTTACGGCATGGGTGCGGCGAATCGTCAGATCGCCCTCGTCCATGTTCCTGTCTGATCTGTACAGCCTGTCCGCGGCGACGAACCCGAGCACTGCATCGCCGAGGAATTCCAGCCGCTGATTGTCCTTGACGCCGGGATCGCCCATCTTGCAGGAAGGCGTTGTAAGCGCCTCTTCGAGAAGAGAAGCGTCCTTGAACTCGTAGCCGAATATCGCGCCCGCCGTATTCATACCGCTCCCTGTCTGTAGTGTGTTTTCCCGTTAAACCTTCCGCTTTCGAGAAACTCCCTGAACGGAGCGTTCTTCGCGGTCGGCGTGAAATCGATTCCGGGCGCGTAGCCGAGTTCGCCCGAGACATGAGCGTAGGCGAAGTTCTCCAGTGTCCTGCCCATGGCGCGGCAGCTCATGACGAAATCGGTCAGCCTGCGCTTCGCGAGGTCAGCCACGATATAACAGACTATCCCCATGTCGCCAAACCTGTCCCCTGCCTTGAATACCCACACCCGTTTGCCGGAGTCCTTCAACAGCGCGGCGAAATCTTCTTCCGTCCTGCGTATCGTCGTGGCGTTGAACTGGTTCGTCTTGCCCGCCATCTGCGCAAGCCTGGGAATATCCCCCTCCTTCGCCACAGCCCCCTTGGCGTACAGCCCGAGGCTCTCGAGATATTCGCCGGCGTTCGCGAAATCCCTCTTCCACCCTTCCTCGTTCATCGCCTCGAAACGCGCCGAGCGCAGAAAATCCTCCCTCGTCCTGCCCGCGCCGGAGAAGAAGTACGTCTTGAGCCGCCGCAGGAATTGCGCTGGCTTTTCCATGTCTTCCGGGAACGGGACCACTTCGACTTCCGGCAGGTGCGCCTTCATCTGCGCGCGCTCGTGCGGATTGTCGTCCACGAAAACGACGCTTTCGGTGCCCAGGTTCAGCTCCCTGCACGCCTCCGCGAGATTCCCCGGCTTCGGAGACCATCCGATCTTCTTTGCGGCGAAATCGGAATCCTTTAGCGCCATGTCCGCGCGCATGAAGCTTTCCGCCGGATCGTTCTTGGTAAGCAGCACGAGCAGCACGCCTTTCCTCTCAAGCTCCTTCAGCCCCTCCTGGAACGCTCTGTACTCGACAAGCGCCGCCTTCCCGTCCTCGCTCAATATCCCCTTCCAGAGAGTGTTGTCGGCATCGACGGACAGCACCTTGCACGGCCTCGCCGCGACCTTCCATCCGAACTCCTCGACTATCGCCCTTATCCCCTTGAGCGAATAGGGCATCGAGGCGAGTTTCGCCATGCGCTCGTCGCGGAAGCCCTCGACCTCCTTTCCGAGCGTTTCGTCGAATTCCGTGACGTTGAATATGGCGTCCGGCCTGAATCGGTTGAGGCCCGATTCCTTATCAAGTACTTCCTGCCTCCAGGTCCCGAATCCGGCCGGGACGTAAACCTCGTATCCGGCTTCGGTGAAATACGGCGCGATCAATTCGAGCGCGACGTCGCCTGTCAGCGCCACCCTCATCTCATTGGCGGTCTTTCAGCGGCACGTATTCGCGCGGCCTGTAGAGCGGCTTGTACGCCGGACGTATTATCGGCCCGCCGTTGACCAGCTCCTCCATCCTGTGCGCGCACCAGCTTACGCATCTCGACACCGCGAAAAGCGGCGTGTACAGGTCGCGCGGGATGCCCAGCATGTCATAGACGAAGCCGGAATAGAGGTCCACGTTCGCGCAAACTTCCTCCGCCCGCGGATGGCGCGACTTTATTATCGCCGGCCCAAGTTGCTCTATCGCCTCATACAGGTGCATCTCTGCCTTGCGCTTCTTGGCTGCCGCCAGTTCCTTGGCCTTGCGCTTGAGAAGTTTTGCCCTTGGATCGCTTATCGTGTACACTGCGTGCCCCAGGCCGTATATTAGGCCCGTTCCGTCGCCGGCCTTCTTGTCTGCAATCTTCGCGAGGTAATCGGCCACGTGCGAATCCTTCTTCCACTCCTTCACGTTCGCCTTTATCTCGTCCATCTGCTTCATGACGCGCAGGTTCGCGCCGCCGTGGCGCGAGCCCTTGAGCGAGAGGATGGACGCGGCGACGGACGAGTA